>JANOEF010000170.1:0-1802 GCA_031413075.1 Acidobacteriota bacterium
GTAGTAAAGGGGAATATGCAAGTGGACGCATCAAAGGTTCAATCAATATTTCGGTTGATACACTCGGCAATAATTTGAGTAAACTAAAAAAGGACAAACCAATTATCACTTGCTGTGCAAGCGGTATGAGAAGTGCATCAGCAAAAAGTATTTTAAAATCAAATGGCTTTACTGAAGTTCATAACGGTGGTGGATGGAGTAGTTTACAAAATAAAATTAGATAAAAATGAAACAAAGAATTTTAACTAACTGGACATTCGCAAGAGCATTATATCTCATTATGGGTATTGCCGTAATCGTTCAATCTGTAATGAGCCAACAATGGTTTGGAGTTGCCTTTGGCGGCTACTTTGCTGCAATGGGTTTGTTCGCCTTTGGCTGTGCATCTGGGAATTGTTTTGGTGGTAATTGTTCAGTCGAACCCAAACAAAAATCAACTATTCAAGATGTGGATTTTGAAGAAGTAAAAATAAAATAAAATGGCAGAAACATTTTCCGAAATTATCAATAGCGAAACACCCACCTTGGTAGATTTTTTTGCCGAATGGTGCGGACCTTGCAAAATGATGAAACCAATTTTAGAAGAACTAAAAACTAAAATTGGCGACAAAGCAAAAATCATAAAAATAGATGTGGACAAAAATCCGCAAGTGGCAAGTGCCTATAAAATTCAAGGAGTGCCGACACTTATGCTTTTCAAAGGCGGACAAATAAAATGGAGGCAGTCAGGAGTAGTTTCTGCAAATAACCTACAAGAAATTATCAATCAAAATTCAAAATAAATGAGAAAATTATTTTCAATCATTTTTGCTGCTATACTATTCAACAGTTGCAGCAACGGACAAACGCAAGGCACCAAAACAAACCTTTCGGCTACTGAGTTTGCAGACAAAATTAAAGAACTGCCAACTGCTACAATTATTGATGTGCGAACACCAGATGAATTTTCAAAAGGACATTTAGCCAACGCGAATAATTACGATTGGAACGGAAACGAATTTGACAAACAGATTGCACCGCTTGACAAATCAAAACCTGTTTTTGTTTACTGTTTAAGTGGAGGCAGAAGTTCGTCAGCAGCCAGTAAAATGCGTTCAGACGGTTTCAAAGAAGTGTATGAATTAAGCGGAGGAATAATGAAATGGAGAGGTGCAAATCTTCCTGAAACCACCGACAAAGCAGTTGGATCAAACGGAATGAGCAAACAACAATTTGATGCACTCCTCTCTTCAGATAAATTAGTGCTGATAGATTTTTATGCCGACTGGTGTGCCCCTTGTAAAAAAATGAAACCGTATTTAGACGAAATTTCAAGAGACATGGCAGACAAAGTTGTAGTAATCCGTATCAACGCAGACGACAATCAAGCACTTTGCAAAGAATTAAAAATTGATGCACTTCCCGTTTTACAACTCTACAAAAACAAAACACTCTCTTGGACAAACGCAGGTTTCATTGAGAAAGCAGAAGTCGTGAAACAACTACAATAAGCCGCCAGACAATTGAAGATAATTTTGTGCCACGAATGACCAAGCATTTGTTGGCACATTTGCTTTTTTTGCCACTACGCAATTCAGCACTAAAAAAATCAAAAGAGCCACCAAGCCAGCGCACAAGGATAGTGCAGACATCGTGCTAACTTCACTCAGCTGACCGTTGACCGAAATAAGGGCAGCACATAACAGCGGTTTGGCAAAAGTGGCGGTTCAGTGTGGAAAAAACAGTCAATGTGATCCACTTTAGCCGATTTAAACTGACCCACCTAGGCCGATTCAAATTGACCCATGCTAGCCGAAGCAAAG
>JANOEF010000171.1:0-18080 GCA_031413075.1 Acidobacteriota bacterium
TCCCACATTACTAAACTGTTTGGTTGCAGAACCGAATAGCCATATTCGAACCCGAGCACGCCTTGCTCGCTCAAACTGCTGTCAAAAACATAAAAACGAGCCGCCGGATTCGTTTCATTTCTTAGTTCACCGAGCGGCAGCCAGCGCTCACCGGTCAGGGCGTCATACATCGAAGCATGGCGGTGTGAAAAAGTTCCGCGCCCCGAATCCTGTCCGCTCAGACGAACCGGAGTTCCCTCTAAAACCAAGGAACCGAACGCGACTGCTTCGGCAAATCCCCAATCCATCGGCACTTCACCGATTCCCATCTTGGCGCGGCGGGCAAGCTGTCCGACCATCTTCGGATTTATCTGGAAGCCATCCGGAACCAGCGAAATTTTGTCCGAAACGGCTTTTAGCGTGTCGGCAGAAATGCTCGTCTCGAAAATATTTGAGCCGTCTTCTTCGGGCGGATACGGCTGTAAAGCGGCCTTCACCGGTTTATCGGCAACGATCTGTTTAACGTGCCTCAGGATGTCTTCGTATTTGGCCACGACCCGGTCAATCATTTCCTGATAGCCGGCTTCGTCAATTACCGCTTCGCGAATAAGTTGTTGTGCATAGAGAGTTTGGACGCCGGGATGCGATTTTACTTTGGCATACATCAACGGCTGGGTGTAGCTCGGTTCATCGCCTTCGTTATGTCCGAGTTTTCGAAATCCAACCAGATCGAGCACCACATCTTTGTTAAAATCCTGCCGATAGGCGAGCGCGATGTGGATAACCCGATAGGCCGCTTCCGGATCATCGCCGTTGATATGGAAAATGGGGGTTTGCGTGATTTGGGCGGCATCGGTCGAATAGATCGAACTTCGGGACATCTCCGGCGAAGTCGTAAAACCGATCTGATTATTGATGACAATATGAATCGTTCCGCCGGTGCGATAGCCGATCAAACTGGCCAACTGCAACGTTTCCATGACCGTCCCCTGTCCGGCAAAAGCCGCGTCGCCGTGAAGCAGAACCGGTAAAACCTCATCGAAAACTTCTTCGCGCGGGCGTTGGAACCCGTTGCGGAGCTCGTCTTGTTTGGCTCGCGCCATTCCTTCGACCACCGGATTGACAAACTCCAAATGGCTCGGATTACAAGCCAGCTGAATCCGTATATCCTTGCCGCTCTGAGATTTACGAACTCCGATTGCGCCTTGATGATATTTCACATCGCCTTCGTCAGCCGGAAAACTCGGGTGAAAAGTTCCTTCAAAAACCGTGAAAATGCGTTCGGCCATGGTCAGATCAACGATGTTTGAAAGCACGTTGAGCCGGCCGCGATGAGCCATTCCCAGATAAATATCGTTGACCCCGTTGGCCGACGCCTGTTCGACCAATTGATCGAGCATCGGGATCAAAGTCTCGCAACCTTCGAGCGAAAAACGCTTTTGTCCGAGATATTTTTTGTGCAGAAACTGCTCAAATTGTTCGGCTTCGATAAGTTCCTGAAGCAAATATTTCTTTGTCTCAGCCGAGAGCGGCTGCGTATCAACAAACTGTTGACGCACCTGTTGGCGAATCCATTCTTTTTCGCGTTTGTCCTGAATGTGGCGATATTCGATCCCGACCTTGCCGCAATAGGCTTTTTGCAAAATGTCTAAAATTCGGCGCAAGGTGGTAGTTTTTTCACCGTGAAGGCCGCCCGTGATAAACTCGCGGTCTAAATCCCAAATAGTCAGACCGTAATTTTCGAGGTCGAGTTCGGGAACGTGCTGCGAAGTCATATTCAATGGGTCAATGTCCGCCAGGAGATGTCCGCGGATCCGATAGGCGTTGATGAGCTGCAGCACATTGGCCTGTTTTTCGGCTTGTTCGGCGAAACGATCCCCGCCGAGCAGTGCTGGATTATAGTCCTCGGCCCACCGCATCGGCGGAATATTCAGTTCGATGTCGCGGAAAATCTCATCGTAAAAATTCTCTTTACCGATCAGAAATTCGTGTATTTTGGCCAGTAATAAACCGCTTTCGGCGCCTTGAATAATGCGATGATCGTAGGTTGAAGTAATCGTTAAAACCTTTGAAATGCCAAGTTGCGACAAAGTTCCTGATGTCATTGCTTGATATTCGGCCGGATACTCAATGGCTCCGGTCGCGATGATGACGCTTTGCCCCGACATCAGGCGCGGATTCGATGCCACCGTCCCGATCGTTCCCGGATTGGTTAAACTGACGGTCGTTCCCTGAAAATCCTGCATCGTCAGCTTGGCCTCTCTTGAACGTTTGACGACATCATTATAACCGTCTAAAAACTGCGCGAAATTCATCTTGTCGGCGTTCTTAATATTGGGCACCAGCAAGTTGCGCGAACCGTCCTTTTTCTGAATATCGATCGCAATGCCGAGATTAACCATTTCATGTTCGAGACGTGAAGGTGCGCCATTGATTTCGGCAAACCCGTGTTTCATAGTTGGATAAATGTTTAGAGCTTTGATGATAGCCCAAGCAATAATGTGTGTGAACGAGACTTTTCCGCGCCCGCGTTTGGCCTGATGATCGTTAATTAGTTTTCGATTCTCTTCTAAAACTTTGACCGGAATGCGACGGGTCGAGGTCGCCGTCGGGACGGTCAAAGATTCTTCCATATTCTCGACAATTTTTTTCGATGGACCCGTAATTGGTCTGAATTCGATATCAGAACCGAGTGCAATGGCCGCTTTTTCTTTGGCTGTCGCAACCGCCGCCGAATCGCTGAAGACGGTAGGAACCGGCGTCACCGGCGCGGTGTCAGCTGTCTCAATCGCACTGATTTTGTCCAACGGCGAAACATCGTTCATCAAATTGTTAAAGAAATCACGCCACGATTCGTCCACCAGGTTTGGATCCTGCTTAAATCTTGTCAATAAACCTTCGACATAATTGGCGTTTGCCCCAAAATGCTCTGAAATATATTCTGATAAATTTGTCACTTTTGTAAAAAAACCTCAAGAAAAAACTAAGTTACTTTGATTTTAGCGCAAATTGGCGAAAAACTCACAATCAATTCATTTTTAAGCCGAAAAGGGGTAAAAAGTAACTAGCCAGCAGGCAAATTTTTTCCAAATGCGAGCATTTGCTATCTTTTCGTCCTGCCTTAAAATATTTCAGTCAACCTCGCTCAAACCATCCGAATCAAACCTGGACTTGAAAGACTCGAAAAAGTGTCATCGCTAATTTCCTATCTTTTCAAATTTGGCTAAGATATAATTATGTTGAAACCAACCGTCATCGCCATTCCGATATTCGCCCTCTTAATCGCGCTGGAGGCGTGGTATGATGCGCGTCAACGCACGGGAGAGTACGAAAAACGTGACGCGTGGACAAATATTGCGCTCGGTTTCGGGAGTGTCGCTTTCGGCGCAATTTTCGGCATTATTCAATTTGCGGGTTACGAATTGCTTTATTCAATTGCGCCGTATGAGATGCCGATGAATACTGTGTGGGCTTGGGTTTTGCTGGTCTTTGTGGACGATTTTGCTTATTATTGGTTTCATCGTTTGAGCCACGAATCACGGTTTTTGTGGAATTTTCACGTTGTTCATCATTCGAGCGAGCGTTACAATCTGAGCGTGGCGGTGCGTCAAAGCTGGTTTGGCGGGTTGGCGCATTGGATTTTTTATATTCCGTTAGGATTGCTGGGCTTCCCCTATTGGGCATTTGTTATGATTCACGGCTTTAACCTGATTTATCAATATTGGATTCATACTCAATTTATCGGCAAGCTCGGCTGGTTTGAATGGATTTTCAACACGCCTTCGCAACATCGCGTCCATCACGCCGTTAATCCCCAATATTTAGATAAAAATTACGCCGGGATTTTCTGCATTTGGGACAGAATGTTCGGCACTTTTACCCCGGAAACCGAAAAGCCGCGCTACGGTATCATCAAACCTGTCGGTAGTTACAATTGGCTTTGGATCAACACGCACGCTTGGATAGAAATGTGGGAAGCCATGAAAACGAAGAAAACTCTGTGGGGCAAATTGCGTTGTATTTTCGGTCTGCCGGGAATGGAGTTTGCGGAAAATATCGGTGAGAGCCTGCCGGCGAATAATTCAAAGCGCACCTGAATAAAAATCGAATTTCAATTTTATGAAAAATAAACTCCTTTTGCTGTTGGTAATTTTGCTGGCCTGTTCAGGCTTTAATTTTGGTCAAAGTGTAAAAGTTATCGGCAAAAAAGTTACCTACAAACGCACGGGCGCAGACGTTCCCGATCACAAACGCACCTTTGAAATAAATTATCCGAAAATTGCAGGCGCGACCGGGAAAAAGATTGAAGCCATCTTGAATTATGAAAAGAATTTCGACTTCAAAATCTCGGAAGAAATCAAAGAAATGTATTGGCTCGAATCTGCCGATTACACGGTTAATTACAATAAATACAGTATTTTAGACGTCACACTTGTTATCGAAGGTGCAGGTGCCTATCCGTCGGGAAGTTCTAAATATTTAATCGTCAATACTAAAACGGGAACTCGCGTCAAACCTTCGGATGTTTTCACTAATTTAAGCGGTTTGGCGGCATTGGGAAGCAAAATGCAGCAAGCCGAAATGAAAGCCGAAACCGAAAGAATCAAAAAAGAGGAGCCTGATTTTGACCCCGCCGAATATTTCAATAACGCCAAATTTACCACCGAAAATCTATGGGCATTCACCGTCAGCGATCAAGGCTTGACCTTTCATTACGATTACGGATTCCCGCACGTTTCCCAAGCCCTGCAACCCGACGGCGAATATTTTTTTAGTTGGGCAGAACTAAAGCCATTCATCAAAAAAGACGGATTGTTCGCAAAATTCATAAATTGAAGGGGTTAAAAGTGGAAAAGTTATAATTGAAAAAGCTTTACTTGAGGAATAGCCCCTTTTTTCCTTTTCACTTTTTCACTTTTTCACTTTTTCACTTATAATTCGCTTTATGAGCGAAAAGAGAATAAGAGTTTTAGTTGCAAAACCCGGTCTGGATGGACACGACCGCGGAGCGAAAGTGGTGGCCAGGGCTTTGCGTGATGCGGGAATGGAAGTTATTTACACCGGACTGCGTCAAACGCCGGAAATGATTGCGTCGGCCGCGTTGCAGGAGGATGTTGATGCGGTTGGAATCTCGATTTTGTCGGGCGCTCACAGAACGCTTTGTCCGCGAATCATTGATCTCCTGCACGAAAACGGAATGGATGACTGTATTATCTTTGTCGGCGGAATCATTCCCAATGAAGATATTCCTTTTTTGAAAGCCAAAGGGGTGACGGAAGTTTTTTTACCCGGCACTTCGACCGAAGACATAATACAACTCTTGCGCGACAAGGTCGCATCAAAAAATTGAAATACAAAATTTATTTTTAGGAGACAGAGTATGAAAAAAGCATTTTTATCGTTTGTGTTCGCATTTGCCTTTGTGGTGGCTTTCAGCTCAACTTCAAATGCCCAAGTTACTGATACTACTAAAAAGGTTGCAAAAGTTACTAAAAATACAACCGTGACCGGGGTGCGGAAAACTAATAACGGACTTCATAAAGGCTGGTATATTAGCAAACGAACCGGACGAAAAATTTGGATCAAGGGTAAAGGAGTTACAAATAAATCCTACAAAGTAACTAAAAAAGCGGTAAAAAAAGTTATCTAAACCTTAATTCAATTGTGTATAATCAAATCTGGGCTGTGAATTAATGACAGCTCAGCTTTTTGTTTTTCACATCGCAAATCCCCGCCCTTTAATCCAAACCGTATGAAGAAAATTTTATTTAACGCCTTGTTTGTAGGCATTTTACTGTTTTCAATTCAAATTTCAGCAAATGCTCAAAACAAAGTCTCGGTCGAAAAAAAAGATAGAAATGTGATTGTGGTTGGAGCAACTAAAACGCTCGAAGTGAGTGGAAAAGTTGCTTTTATTGTCGTCAAAGAAACTGCCAAAATTGCTTGGAAAAGCACAAAATTCACAGCCGGTGAAATCGCCGCCCCGACGGCTCAAGCTCTCTTGCTCAAAGCTGCCCCGAAAATCACGGTGTTTTTGCTCAAAACATCAGGCAAAATCATCGAAAAAGCCGCCCCGATGGCGCTAAAATTGGCGCTTACGGCTGCGCTGTGAACCAAACAGACAGGAATCGAAAAGAAGCAAAACTTTGAACTTTGAATCTTGAAATCAAGTCCTGGTGACGCTAAATAAACGCCATTCGCCCTGAATCTCGGGAAATGATTTTCTTCCCCACTCGTGAAAAACCAACCCCGAACCGGCGACTAAATCTTTAACTGTCCGCGAGACTAAAACCTCGCCTAATTTTGCTTCATTGGCAATATTTTCGGCCAAATCAACGGCAAACCCGCTGTATTTTTCACCGAGCACATCGCATTCGCCGGTGTGAACTCCGGTTTTGACGCGCAAGCCTAAACGGTGCGCCGAATCGGTGATGGCAGCCGCACAGCGAATGGCCCGCGCCGGTCCGTCGAAAGTAGCCAGAATCCCGTTTTCATCAAAAGCAACTTCGTTACCCTTAAAAAGTTCGATCTGACGGTGGACATACACGCCGGAACGCTCAATCAAACGCTCCCAGTTGGAAATCTCTTGGGCATGAGCCTGAGCATCAATGATCTTAATGCGCATCACAGTCGCCAGCACCCGGTCGTGACCATCAGCGTGGCGAACTCCGGTCAAAAATTCTTCGATCTCCTCTAAAACGGTTTCCTGATCCCCGACAAACGGCAAATGGTCTATTCCTTCGAGTTCGACGTATTTACAGGCCGGAATTTGTGACGCCACAAATCGTCCTTCTTCGACTTTGAGGCACATATCACCGCTGCGATGAATCACTAAAGTCGGAACCCGAATAGTCGGCAGAATATCCCGGACATCAATGTCGGCATTCATTTTTGTGAGGGCCACGGCCGCCCCCGGACTGGCCCCCATTCTTAAGTATGTCGCCCACCAATTTCGAAACTCCTCGTCATTGGCCATTGACGGCGCGCGTTCTTCGATGCCGACCGCTTTGCCCCAGTCCCGTTTTACCAGATCGAAAAATGACTCCCGTTTTTCTGCCGTCGGAGCCCACGGATAATCTTTTTCCCAGATTCGCTTGGCGTATGTCCCAAACATGACCAGCGCAGACGTTCTTTCCGGATAAGTGGCGGCGAATAAACTGCACATTGGCCCGCCCTCGGAAACTCCGATCAAGACGGCCCTTTCTGAACCGACCGCATCCATCACCGCCCGCACATCGTCCATTCTTTGCTCAAGGGTTGGTAATTGATTGACCGGAACCCGATCCGAAAGCCCGGTTCCGCGTTTATCAAATAGGATGAGCCGGGAAAACGAAGCCAACCGGTTCAGAAAATACGCAAAAAGATGATGCTCCCAAAAATATTCGAGATGCGAAATCCAGCCCATCACAAAAACAATGTCCATATCTCCGCTTCCGACCACCTGATAAGCAATATTGACATCATCGCTCTGGGCATAATGCGTTTCGGGTTTATGGACCGGAAGAGCGGTCGAAGCATTTCTTAATTGGAGCGGCTGACCGTCATCAATGGTTTGATTTGAGTCAACAATCAACTCTTCGACTACTGAAATTTTGGCACGGGTTCTTTCGAAAATAACTAAATCTGAAATTTCCTCGCCGACCGTTTCGACTGATGCAATAAAACGATAACCACGTTTGGAAACGGTTTCGATAAATCTGGCTCCGTCTTTTCCATCGCCCAACACCTTGCGAAGATGTGAGATGTTTTGCGCCAGATTATTTTCCTCGACAAAACTGTTTTCCCAGACAATCTCCATAATCTTTTCTTTGCTTAAAACGCGCCCACTGTTTTCGACCAGTAAAAGCAAGGTGTCAAAGGCTTTAGGGGTCAGCGAAATAGTGTCTGTGCCGTCGAAAAGCAGACGCTCGTCGGCGTCCAGACGAAATTTTCCGAAACTGTAAATTTTATTGGGGGCTTGATTCATCTTTAATACTCAGATTTTTCTCATAAAAATTTCAGATTTTTCTAAAGAAATAGTCTTCAAACTTTAGCAAAATAATCTTGCATCAGGTAAAAAAGATAAATTTTACCTTAAAGAAAGGTCATCATAAAACTTTTTAAGAGAAATAGAAACGCAAATGAGAGTAACTATGAGAAAAGTAGGCGGAAAAACTGAAGCGCTTTAGAACCAAAAACACAACGAAAGCTGCTAAATCAAAAAAAAATAAAGCTGCAAATTGCAGACCTAAAATTGCAAATCAATTATGACGACATCCAGAAAAAGAGAAATTACGATTGAAGTAGAAAGAGTCCGGGTGGTCTCAAACCTCAAAAAATCGAAAAGTAACTGCGAAAGTTGCGCCCAGGAGGCGGAATTTATCAGTCTTTCAAACGCTGCCCAAATTTTTGGAATGAATGAAGTCGAAGTCAATCAATTGGCACTGGAGCGTTTGATTCATCTAAAAATGAGTCCTCATCACGAGATACTGGTCTGTCTGCCGTCGCTTTTGATTGCCAACAATTGTTTTTAGTTTTCCTCTGCCCCCAACCAAAAAAGGAAGTTAAGTTTAGCCTGACTTCCTTTTTTTCTGTGTTTTTATCAAAAAATTAGAAAAATCTGACGGTATAGGTAAATCGCACCCCACGTCCAATTTCAGGGGTTAAATCTTTGATAAATGACAGATGATTACGATACTCTTTGTCGAAAAGATTGTAGCCGCTAACGCCGAAAATCTGGGCATAATGGGTGGAACCGATAATATACGAGGCGGAAACATTAAAGAGCCCGTAGCCGCCGGTTCGCGTTTCGAGCGGAAAAAGTTTTTCTTGCGCACTGACGAAAACGCCTTCCGGTTTAACCGTCAAACCTCTGTATTTCAGGTCTAATCCGACTTTCATTCGGGCGGGCGGAATACGCGGCAGATTGAAATTTGAATCGGTCAACTTTGCCCTGACCACATCGGCATTAAAGAAAACACCAAAGTATTTATTGAGACTCGCCTCAAAATTGACCTCTGCGCCGAGATATTCGCTGCTACCCTGAGAATAATTGGCGACCGGCAGACCGTCTTCGATATCAACCACATCATCATTATCTTCATCGGCAAAAGCCAAAAAGACGAAATTATTAATGCGGTAATAGTAAAAATTAGTTTCAAAACGGATATTATTTGTATTATGACGAAGCCCGAAATCAATCCCGTTGGCACGCTCGCGTTTGAGGTTTTGATTGCCGATTTCAAAGGTTACGGTGCCGATGTGCGGACCGAAATTGTAAAGTTCTTCTAATGCCGGGGCGCGATACGAATTGGTGTAATTAACCACAAATACGCCGCTTTCCCAAAGCCCGACCCGCATTCCCGCCGCTCCCGAAAAGCCTGTAAAACTCCGCTTCGATAAAAGCGAATTTTCGGGGTCATAGCTATTACGCTCAACTCGTCCGCCGAATTGAAAGCTGACTCGTCCGAAATTCAACTCTTGCAGACCAAAGACCGAAAACATATTTTGACTGACTTTGCCGTCAATTAATTGTTCCGCGCCAACAGTTTGATATTCGCGCTGATAGCCTTCAAATCCAAAGCGTCCCGTCAGTTTTTGATATGGTTTCTGCTCAAGCAATGCCCGATATGAAATGGTTTTATTGTCAAAAACCGTTCCGACAGAATCAATTCCGTCTTCGGTTTCAAGCTCTTGATGCTGATATTTATTATAATTGAAGGTGAATTTACCGCTGGTGATAAACGAATTTATTTCACGAAAACCGCCATTTAGGCGAAAATTATAGCTTCGCATATCCAAATCAATTTCAGCCTCCGGCTCGCCTTCAAATTGTCCGGCGAAAGGAATTCCGTAACGGCGTCGGTCGTAGCTGAAATTTCCGGTAAAAAAGCCTTTATCGGCAAAATAACCAAGTCCGCCAGAGCCGGAAGCCGAGCGATTGGCCGTATTTGGAACTTTTCCGAGTGGCGTGTTGTAATCATCGGCTCGCTGAAAACTGCCATTACCCCAGGCCATAAAATTTTTGTATCCGAATTCTAAGCCACCGCTCGTCCCGAACTGTTTATTTGCCGTCCCGCCCAAAACGGTGGCAAAGCCGCGAAAGCCGTCGTGTGCCGCGTCTTCGTGATTGCTGATGGCGTTGACTACGCCGCCGATGGCGTTGCTTCCGTAGAGCAAAGTGCCGGGTCCTTTGACCACTTCGATTCGCTCAACTCCAAGTGTATCAATCGGTTCGCCGTGATCGCCCGATTGCGAACCGAGCGAGCCTGTCCGAACTCCATCCTGGGCTACTAAAACCCGGTCGCCGTCGAATCCGCGAATCACGGGGCGTGATGAACCGGATCCGAAACTGCGCTTTGCCACGCCCGATTCGCCTTCTAAAACTTCGCCGATGGATGAGGCGGCACGTTGGGCAATGGTATTTGCCGAAACTGAATTGACCGATTGAAATGAGTCAAAAGTTGATTGTTCCGCTCCGGAAGCCGTGACCGTTACCTGCTCATTAACCCCAACTAGTCGCAACGAAAAATCAACCGTGGAATTGAGGTTGGCCGGCAGGGTAACAGTTTTGGCCACATCGGAAAATCCGTCAAAATGTGCCAATAACGTGTAACGTCCGGGAGGAATATTTTCGAGTTTGAAACTACCGTCTTCTGCGGTTTGAGCCGTCTTTTTTAATTGGACGATTTGCACCGTAGCATTGTGCAGCGGAGTCTGATCGGCGGTGTAGGTTACTTTTCCGCTGATCGTGCCACCCGATTGAGCAAACGAAATAGTTGAAAAGAAAAAGAAAAATAGGCTAAAAATTGATAATTGTCCAAAATGTCTCATCTTGATTGCTGAAAAATTGAAAGATAAATTCAAACCGCAATCTTAGCAAACAAATGAGGCGGTTCATTCAACTTTTCAATGAATGGTCGTTTTAGCCTAATGAATGGTTGGCTATTCAATTGTTGAACTCAAAGTAATGCCCGTTATTCCTTTTTCCGAGATGTTAATCGGAATATTCCACGAGAGGGTTTTTATCAAACATTCGCCCGTTTTATCTTCGCGGCAATAATAGATGGTGAATTTTGCTTTGAGATTGGCGGCACCGGTTTGAAGAGTTCGAAAGGGAATTGAAAACGGTAATTTATCAAACTTGCCTTTTGGCGTTTCGATTTTGATGTTTTTTCCATCGGCCGTGATTTCAAAACGATTCGGCGCATCCGTATTGATTTGGAAATTCTTGGGTAAATTGACGTTGAAATTAATTGAGTTGGTTGAATTGGCGGCAACCTCCTGCATTTGGATTTTAAGCTCTTTCAAATTTGGCGAACCGCTGGCTGTTTTATCCTCTTTGGGCGAAGTTAATCCCTGAATTTTTAGGGTCGAAACTTCGTTTGACTGCAAATTTACTACTCGAACTGCATGATTGTTGGTATCCGCGATGAACAACCGGCTGCCTGCCACGCTCAAGCCTCCGGGTTCGTAAAACTGTGGTTTGATGCCGTCAACCTGTCCGGCGTTGCGGCTGCCAAGCAAGGTTTTGACAGTGCGTTTTTCAGGATCAAGCTGTTTGATTTTATGATTGTAAGTATCTGCAATTAAAACTTTTCCGTCATAAAGAACGACCCCTAACGGATGTTGCAGACGGACATCGTCGCCCTCGCCGTCCCGGTCGCCGAATTCAAACAGGTCTCCGCCAACCAGCGTTTCAACCGTCTTATCTTGAAAATCAATCTGACGGATAATATTCGATTCGCTGTCAGCCACCCAAAGCTTTTTGCCGTCTGTCACCAAACCCGAAGGTTGAGCAAATCCGGCTTCGTCAATCGGGGCATCCAAACGTGCTTCCGCTCCGCTGCCGGCATAGGGCGCGACCTGCCCGGCAGTTAAATCAAGTTTCCAGATCTGATGCGTCCCAGCCATCGCCAGATAGAGCGTATCGCCGACTTTGACCACATCCCAGGGGGAACTGAGCCGGGAGGTTTTAGCCTCTCCGCCGACCGAACGCCACGCGGCTTGTTTGCCGTCACCCGCTAGGGTTTCAACCTCTTTGGTTTTTAGGTTGACCCGCCGAATGGCGTGATTCTCGGTATCAGCGACAAAGAGATTTTCGCCGTCCAAGGCTAATCCCTGCGGACGCTTAAAGGTAGCCGTTTGAAAACTTCCATCGGTCAACGCGGCTTGGCCGTTACCGATAATGTCAAGTAATTTGCCCTGTAAATCGGTGATAACGATCCGGTTATGATTTGAATCAGCGATAAACAGCCGATTCGATTTTTCGTCCGCCAGAACTTTGCCGGGAAATGCCAACGGGAGATTACCGACCTTGGCACTCTCCAGCGAGAATGCCAGCGGTTTTTCGTTCAATTGTCCTTTTTTTCGGGCTTCGGTAATTGTTTCGGCAATTTTCTCGTCAATTTCTACTTGATTACCTTCGCCGACATAATGACCGATGACATATCCGTTGGGGTCAATCAGCACCTGCGTCGGCCATGCTTTGACCGCGTATTGTTCCCAAATTTTATAGTCCGCGTCATTGACAACCGGATGCTCAATTTCATAACGCAAAATGATTTTGCGAATATTTTCAGTTTCAGCTTCGTTGAAAAATTTAGCTGAATGAACTCCGATGACGACCAATTGATCCGGGTATTTGGCTTCAAGTTTCTTAAGTTCGGGGATGATGTGAATGCAGTTGATACAACCGTAAGTCCAAAAATCAAGCAAGACAATCTTGCCGCGCAAGGCCTGCAGGGACAAAGGCTTATCTGTATTGAGCCAACTCTTTCCGCCGTTTAGTTCGGGGGCCCGCACCTTGGCATTATTCATATTATCCGCGTCCTGGGCTGATAAATTCATATTTCCACATAAAATTACCGCCATTAAAAAACTTAAGATCAACCATTTTTGCTGCATTATGTCTCCCTCGAAATTCTATCCTCTCAAATTAGACTATCAAAGTGAAAAAGTTGAAAAGTGAAAAAAGTGAAAAAGTTGAACTTCTTTATTTTGAACAGCAAATCTCTGTTTACCAAAAAAGTCTTTCGATCAATCCAAATCTTTCAAACTTGTCACAACTTTTTCACCCTCTCACATTTGTATTCGTAAAATTAGATAAATCGGTTTTAAGTCCAAAATATTCCCAAACTAAAAAAAGCAGAGCCGAAACTCTGCTTTTTTTTAATTTGATTAATTTTCGGGGTTATTCAAAAAGTCCGTCTTTGACTTTCATTTTGAGGTCAATGTTTTTCACCTTGCCTTTGCTTGAGCCATAAACTTTGACTTTCCAATCGCCCGGAATCTGAAAATCTGAGGCTTTGACCTGATACGAAATTTTCATTCTTTGGCTGTCACCGATACCGAGGATGATCGAATCGCGTGAATATCCGGTATCCGAAGCAAGTTTGGTGTTGCCTTTGTAGAGTTCAAATTTCAGTTGATAGCCTTCCAAAGTCAATTCATCCGTATCCCAATTGGCTTGAATGGTTAGATTTCCGGTAAAAGGCATACCGATCGTTTTAGTCGCTGAACCTGATTGGACTAATCCGAATTTGGTTGGCGCCGGGATGGTCGAAGTCTGTGAACCGGTGGTAAAAAACTCAACCGTTCCGCGAATTGCCTGATTGACTTCTTCATTGGCAGCCGTTTCGAGGTTGCGCATCTCGACTCTCCAGGTCCGGACTGCATTTCCACCACCCGCCGCCGGTAGATTCAGCTCAAAAGTCTCTTCGGCGCCTCCGATTGAACGGATAATTGCGTCAACCGCTCCGTTTGGCGAAGCGAGCTGGAAACGAACTTGTCGTTCAGCGAAATTGTTGTCCGAACCGTCACGTCTAACCTTAAAGCGAACCGTGATCGGAAGCGCATTATGGATCAAAACTCCTGATTGCGTATTTGCCGTAAAGCCGCCTTGCAAAACCATATTCCGGGTTTCTGACGCAAACGATTGAATGATTGAAGTTAAAATAATAAGACCGATGATAATTATAGATTTGATGTTTTTCATTTTTTTGTTTCTCCTTTTTTTAGTCAGCTGAGCGTAAAACTCAGCTTTCAATGGTAACTGGTAAGAAACAAAAAAATGTGTCGCAAAAATTTTATGATTTCTCAAAAAAGATTTTGGTGACACATTGAAACGGTTGAAAATATTGAGTTTAGGGATAATGATGAAGAAGTTTTTAATCAGCATCCCAGTCAAATTTGATTTTGTAAGCGATCCAGCCAAATCCAATCGCCCCCAGCATCATTAAAATCAAAAATGCAATTAAAAATTCTGATTTGTTAAAAATATGGTGATTTGGCGAATCGGAAGGGTATTTCATCTCAGTTCGCTCGCTTTCCAATTGTTTTTCTCTGAGGTAGAAAATATATTTTTCCGGCAATACTTTTCCGGTTGCATCACCCTTATACTCTTTTGAGTGTTTAGGCTGGAGACCTCTAAAATCTTGTATTCCAATAATTATAGAGGTGTCTTTTTCGACTAAAAACACCTTGCATATTTCTTGATAACCGATTGCATTGTCCGTATAAATTCCAACTTTCTCAGATTGACAGTCGAGCCACATCAGAGTTTTAGCTTCTTCAATATTGGTTGCTCTTAAATCATCCGGCAAATCGTAATACACTCCGTCAACTTCTTTATTCTTTCGATTGAGCGGTAAAACTTTTCCTTTGATGTAGCCTTCAACCTTGATTTGATTTTTTCGGTCAGGCAATAGACTAGGAAACACAAATTGGTCTTTTAGCTGGTTGAAGTTTGCGGCTTCCTCTGACATTTTGACCATAAAATTTGTCGTTTTTTGAGTTGATAGATAAGCAAAACTTGCACTCGCAATCAAAACCGTCAACCACAATAAAAACGGGAGTATTTTTCTAATTATAGAGGGTGGTTTTTCGTCTGTTTGAGAATCATAAGTGGACAGAAAGTTATCTTCATAGGTTGGCTTTGCATTGGCAATTTCCGGCTCGGCGATA
The DNA here is from genome assembly GCA_031413075.1 of Acidobacteriota bacterium. Taxonomy (GTDB): domain Bacteria; phylum Acidobacteriota; class Blastocatellia; order Pyrinomonadales; family Pyrinomonadaceae; genus JAIBCC01. Next base: position 14,923 of record JANOEF010000171.1, read on the forward strand.
ATAGACTTTTCAATAATTGGTTCTTCGGTTACCGTTTCATTTTTAGTTTCTTTGATAACTTGCGGCTCAGCTTGAGTAACTTTCGCCACAAAAATTTGGAATTCTAGTTTTGGCTGACCGCAATTCCAACAATTTTTATATTTGTCCTCAATATTTTCTTGACAATTTTGACAATTCCACATTTTGCCCTCATTTGAATTTTCAAGTTTTTGGAAAAAATATCGCTTTTTTTATTTTTTCTCAACTGAAAAATTGTAAAACCCGATAGTTTTAAAATCTTCGTCAGTTTTTGCCCCTTTGAGAGTGATTTTGTAGCTCCTGTTCGAAAGATTTTTGGTCGGAATCGAAACGCCTAAAGCCTTTTTAGCGGACAGTTTCTGAGTCGAAATCAAATTCCCGGCGCCATCGCGGACTTCAATCAAATATTTATCAAACTCTGAGTCAAGGTCTCGGCTCAATCGCAGATAAAGACTTTTAGTTTCCTTTTTTAATACCACTTTTTTAGTTTCACCGTCGCTGCGCAGAGAAGGCAAAAGCGTAATCGTAGCCACCATCGGTTGCGGTGGTGCGATTGGTCGCGGCGTTTCCTTTGCGGTCGGCACAGGGGTTAGTTTTACGCCTGGTGTCGGCGTTGTTAGCGGGGTTTTATCAGAATTCGGCGAAACGGTCGGAGTTGGCGAAATTTCAGGCGGGAGGCTCGGAAAAACGGTTGGTGTCGGCAGGGAATTGATGTTTTTATTGCCTATCTCTACCAGTTCGGTCGGCGTCTGACGCAGGAAAAAGAAGAGTCCGCCAAGTAAAGCCAAAAGTAAGATAACGGGAGCCGCAAAGGCTAATTGCGGAACCGTAAAAAACTCTTTAAGTTGTTGCCAAATCGTGACTTTATCGGGTTCGATAAGGACTGCGGGGGACTCGGCTTTATTCATCCGGGACAGTGCCAGAGCGGCTTTGACTCGGGCCTGACGACGATCTGAAACGAGGTATTTTTCCTCAAATTTTATCTTTTCGGTGGCCGTCAGTTCATTATGCACATAATCGTCAATCAAATCAGCTTCGATTTCTTCGAGCCAATCGCTAAATTCTGCCTCCGCGAAAAATTTGTCTTCAAACGCCGTCAATTCGGCATCGCTCAGTTCGCCGAAAAAATACTTGCGGGCATCGTTTTCTGGTAAATCCTGGTTCATTTTTTATTCAAACATTTTTGGCAAAAGTTTTTTTGATCAACGTCTTTCAAAATGTATTGTCTTTAAAAATGTCTGCCTCCTAATTTGAACTGGCACAATGAATGAAAATGTGTCGCACTTTTTTACTTTTTTTTCAGACAACTCAAAAGACAGTCCTCTAATTTTTCCCGCAAACGGACGGCCCGACTTCGCAAGGCATTTTGCGGAATCCCTAAACTATCAGCTAATCGTTGACGATTTTCGATTTTTTCGCGCTTTTCGCCTTGATAATATTGGACAATAATTTCCCGATTTTCGGCCGGTAATTCGAGCAAACATTTATTCAGACAGCGAAGTTTTTGTTCGGTTTCGGCTTTTTCGTCCGACTCGGCTTGCGGAAAACTCTCGGTTGGCTGCTGATTGGCCACCCGGTTTGACTTCTCACGCGCTTTGTAAAGTTCCAGAATCAATAACCGTCCGACGCCATAAACATATTGGCTGACATCTTCGATTTCGCCTTCGGTTAACTTTTTCGCGACCCGATTGAGAACCTCGTCAGTATGAGTTTCGGCTTCGTAAAATCCGCGACCTTCAAAAAAGCGCACTAAGTTTCGGCGAATATGCAGATATTTTTCGGCCGCCGCGTGACGGTCTTCGCCGAGTGCCGCCAATAATCGGTCAAAGGCTTTCTGCGTCAGTTGCCATTTAATTTTAGTCACAGTTTCGGGCATTTATGTCAGTGGCAGCGGCAGTAGCAGTGCCAGTAAAGAATGTTTCCCGGATCAATTTATATTCAAAATTTGAAAAGGGAAACTAAAAACTGCTCCGGTTACTGCGACTGCTACTTTGCTTATTTCCATTCACCTTGCAAAGTAAAAGCCGACCAATAAAACGGATTATTCAAACCCTTCTCTTTTATCATCGAAATTTGGGCTTTTTGCAAGGCTTGAGCGGGCGGTAAACCTTCTTTTAAAAGGGCTTGATAAAATCTTTGCATCAATTCGGAGGTGGCGTAATCGTCCACCCGCCAGAGACTTGCGACCACGCTTTCAGTTCCTGCAAACATAAAAGCGTGAGACAATCCGACCAGACCTTCGCCTTTGATAAAGTTCCCCAAACCGGTTTCACAGGCGCTCAGAACTACCATTTTGGCATTCAATTTGAGGTTGTAAATCTCGCTTAGCCGCAAAAAACCTTCCTGTGCATTTCCCTTTTCGTCCACTAAAGACAGGACAATGCCGGACAGTTCCGGAAAACGGCTGTCGAGCGTGCCGTGGGTGGCAAAGTGCAAAAGACGGAATTGACGTAAATCTGTGGAACGCAAGTTTTGGAGGGTGGCTTGAAAATCTAGTGCTATAAGACGTTTGTCGGGCCGGGTCAAGGATGCAATGCGTTGAGCTTCCTCGCGGCTAAAATCAAGCCGTTGAAAATTACTGCGAAAATTAGAAGCGGGCCGAATCCGCGCATCATCTCCATTAAAAATCGGGTCGGCAAAAATTGCCAGGTCTTTGGCCGAAGGTTTACGTTCGGTTTTTCGGAGTCTGGCGAGCGCTGAAGCCGATGGCAAATTGACGATTTCGTTGGTTTCGATTAAAAACTGATTTTCCGTTTTGGGGCTGGTTATCGCCGCAAATGGAAGATACTGCAAAATTTCCGAAGCTACGATCAGCAGTCGTTTGTTTTCAATCTCTCCGGCAATCGGTGAAAGCAGAATTTTGCTCAGCGCGAGCGCGTTTTTTTGTCTTTCACGATCGGCTTTTTGCATCCAGGATCTTGGCCTGGCCGCGCGGATTGATGAAGATGTTCGCGGGCTTCAGGTCGCGATGGACGATGCCCTTGGAATGGGCGGATTCAAGCGCGTCCGTGATCTGGATGCCGAGATCCAGGAGCGCGCCCACCTCGAACGGACCCGCCTTGATCCGTTCGGTGAGGGTCGTGCCCTCGAGCAGCTCCATGGCGATGAAGTGCTGTCCCTCGTGCTGATCGATCTCGTGC
>JANOEF010000172.1:0-1969 GCA_031413075.1 Acidobacteriota bacterium
GAAGCCACGAACGGTGCCCGTGAAAGCCCGTGGAAACAGCCTGCCGACCAGGAGCGTCTGCGAGGCGTGGACGCCCCGGCGAGGCGCGCCGCGACAAAGAGTTATCTTGATAATACATTGACTCTGTCAATAAAATATTAGATGCGTTCGCCCTACGCTCTATTTGGGACGCTCTTGCAAACTATCTACTTGTTTAGCCAACAATCTTGCCATTCTTTCAGCCTCTTTTAATGTTTCTTCTGTGTATCGTGGAAGATTGATAATTGCAGCGTGATATGGGTTATTAGTTAATGGTCTAGGGACAACATCAAGACCAAATTCTCGTATCTTTACTGCTATAAGTTTGAATTCTCCAAAACACTTATTTTGGTTTGCAGAGCAAAGGTCTTTTGTGCAATCCGCTTTTGTAATTACTGAAAGTTCTTCTTCAGGTTTGCCATCCTGTTGCATTTCTCGTCTTAAGAAAAATGCAAGGTGCTTTTCTCCTTTCCACTTGTTGTTTTTAATAGCCCGATAGATTGGCGATTCATGAGGTATTGTTTCCATAGAATTTTAATTATAAGCCAATTAACCAACTAAATCGCTTGATAAAAGTTCCTAGTTTCACATCCTTATTAACGTCATAAAAATCACCTTCTTCAAAATAAATATAAGGCTTCCAATCAGATTTAGCAGGACACACCAAACTTAATATTCTTCCGCAAATTTTCCACTCTGCCCTAATACCGCCTTCGCCATCAGGGACAAAATTTGGAATTGGTAAAAGTCTATCGAAAGACTCACTTAATCCTCTAAGAAATTTAACTATAGTTTGATATGCAAAGTTTGTTGGAGCAAGAAACTCATCATCATATTCATCTTGAGTTAATTCAAATAATCTATCACGAAAATCTTGTAGATTTTGTTGCTGATTGATTTCAATTGAAGAAAATCTGTTTTGATTATCTTCAAAAACCCGTTGTCCAAGTTCTTCAAGCGAAATGTTAGTTCCTGACTGAATATCTTTGATACTTATGCTTCCTAAATCAGTCGAATTAAGCCCTATTCTTGTTAAACGATTCATTTCTCCTCCTCAAAAAGATTACGAGCCGAATCAGTTATAACAGCTTCGAATACATACTCAATGTTTTCGTGTGCGTCATCAAGTGTTTTCAAAATAAATTCTTCGTCAGTATCCTGATGTAATACAAAAGTATCATACATATCTAAAATGAATTCGGACTTCCCTTCTTCTGTTGAATTAACTGAGTTTAATGTAACCAAAAGTTGGTGAGATTGGTGTTTGGGTGTTATTTGAACTTTAAATGAAATACCATTTATTGTTGAATACTCTTGATTAGCAAAACTAAGAGCAAAGTTGAAATACTTTGCTAACTCAAAATTTTCTTCAGGAATAATAATTTTATCTATATACCGCATTCCAATTCGTTCTGAGTATTTTGGTTTTGATAATTCAAGATAAGTTTGTAAAACATCTTGAACATTTTCTCTGAAATTGTCATATCCCAAATATGGTTTTAGTTTATTAACAGTGAGTAAATTTTGAGTAATCTGAACAAGTTGAGAATTATCTTCCTTCGAAAACCGCATCATTGCGCCTTGATTCACCTGTTTAGTTTGAACAGCTTCTTGAGTGAAATTCATCTCAAAACCAACTTTATTTAATTGTTTTTGTTCGGGATATGAGTCTCTAATTTTTTGATAAAAATCACCGAACAAAGTTAAGTTACTTTGAGTTTCAGAAAAATAAATTTCACAAAGGACTTCTATTGCAGGCGGATTTTTATATTTTTTGCGTTGGAACATTCTGTTATTGAGTTTTACTTACATAGGACTTTCGCTTGTAAAAAAATGTTGTTGCAAATAAAAGACTTAACCGAATTATTTTTATTGAAAATCGTTAGATTTGAATTTCTAAGTAAAACTACAAACACAATGAACACAATACTTAGATAAAATACGTTGATTT
>JANOEF010000173.1:0-3384 GCA_031413075.1 Acidobacteriota bacterium
AAAAGAAATTTTATACTGCAAATATTGCGTCGGATTCGGTGACGGCGTTTGAGTTTCAGAATGTTCCGCCCGCCGGTTCAAAGATTACGCATATTCCGGTTGGCAAACAGCCTGAAGCGATTGATCTTTCGCCCGATGGCAAAGAGGTTTGGGTTGGATTGAATGCAGAAGGCTCGGTTGACATCATTGATACGGCGACAAATAAAGTGACAGAGAAAGTTAAATTGGGCGAGCGTCCGTATCGTGTCCGATTTACGCCCGATGGCAAACAAGTTGTTTCGACCATTCCGACAACGAAACAACTGATTGTGACTGATGCGGCAACTCGCAAAGAGACGAAACGCATCCAGCTCGAAAGTGTTCCGCTGGGGATTGTCTTTTCAAAAGACGGAAAATTGGCTTTCGTCACCGCCGTTCAAAGCGATTTTGTTTTGAAAGTTGATTTGGAAAAAGGTCAAGTGGTTGGCAAGGTCGAAGTCGGGCAAGGTCCTGATGGAGTCGCTTTATTTGGATTATAAAATTTGAAATTGCCGAAAACTTTTGATTCGGCAACCTACGTTCACGTTGGCAAAACCGTTTTGGGGAAAGCAAAATGTAGTGGTTTTGGTTGACGTGAACGTAAAAATTCTAGGAGAAACATGAGCGGTGGCGAGGGGGCAAAAGCCGGATCGTGACGGCTCTTTTCAGTTAAAAAAAATATGAGAAAAAAAATAGTTATAGTAGTTTTTATGTGGTTAATTTCAATCTCTGCGGCGGCTCAGGCGGATGATAAAAAAGATGCTTTAGCGGTGATAGACAAATTGTTTGCAGAAATGGCGAATCATAACCCGACTGCGATTGCCGGATTTTTTACCAGGGAAGCCAGTCTGACGGCAATCATCAAAGCCAAAGATGGAAAATCACGCGTGATGGCCATGACCGGCGAAGCGTTTTCCAAAAACTTCGCAGAAAAACGCGGCGAAATCAAAGAAGATATGTATGCGGCCAAGACCGAAGTTGACGGAGACTGGGCAATGGTTTGGGGGCGATATGTATTCTTTGTTGACCACAAGGTTTCACATTGCGGAGTCAACGCTTTTCATCTGGTTCGAACTGATGCGGGTTGGCGCATTGCAAATGCTTCGTCAACGATTGATCCGTCAAATTGCACCGAAGCGGAAAAAGCAAGAAAGCCGTAATCATCAGGTTCTGTTTTGACCAAACAAAATCTCGGGTTTCAACGTAAGAATTTTAGTTTAGTAAAATCAAAAATTAGAGGAGATTTTTAGATGTTCAGACGCAAAGTTATCAGCGTAGTTTTAATTTATACTTTTCTGCTTTCGAGCCTGGCTTTCGGACAGGCAACCGCGCCGGCCGTTTACCAGGCACCACAGGAAACTATTGACAAAATAAAAGATGAAGGGATGAATCGTTCCCAAGTGATGAACCATCTTTCTTATATGACGGATGTGATTGGTCCGCGTCTGACTGCATCCCCCGGAATGAAACGCGCCAACGAATGGACGCGCGACAAAATGAAAGAATGGGGAATGCAGAACGCTAAATTAGAAGCGTGGGGACCATTTGGACGCGGCTGGTCTTTGAAAGGTTTTACCGCCCAACTCAATTCACCGCAGATGACTCCGGTGATTGCTTATCCGAAAGCTTGGTCGCCGCCGACTAAAGGTGCGGTGACGAGCGAAGTGATTTATTTTGATGTCAAAACTGAGGCGGATTACGCCAAATACAAAGGCCAGCTGAAAGGGAAAATTGTGTTGGTTTCGGCCCCGCGTTCGCTGAAAGGAATTGACAAAGCACTTTTGTCGCGGCATTCGGACGAAGATTTAGCTAAATTGGCCAATGCCCCTGCTCCCGACCCGAAAGCTGATCCATTTGGCTTTACTCCGGAAGTGGTCAAACAATTTCTCAATTTTTTCAATGGGCAAGCACGGCAAATGAAATTTTTGATGGATGAAGGCGCAGCCGTCATGATTGATAACAGCCCCAACGGAAGCGGCGGCACCTTGTTTGTGCAAGAAGCGAGTATGAGTTTGGAATTTCCCTCTACAATTAAAAATATTGATGACTATTTCAACGACCCGGCAGCGCAACCGCAACGCCAAGGTGCAGATGCCTATATGATTCCGCAAGTGACTATGTCTTCGGAAGATTACAATCGTTTAGTCCGAATGATTCAGGTTGGGGTAAAACCAACCATGACGGTTGATATTCAGGCGCAGTATCACGACGAAGATTTGATGGGTTACAATACTGTCGCGGAAATTCCGGGAACTGATCCGAAATTAAAGGATGAAGTGGTAATGCTCGGCGGACACCTTGATTCGTGGCATTCCAGCACTGGCGCCACCGATAATGCTGCCGGATGTGCGGTGGCAATGGAAGCCGTCCGCATTTTGATCGCTTCGGGATTGAAACCGCGTCGCACGATTCGGGTTGCGCTCTGGTCAGGCGAAGAACAAGGTCTTTACGGTTCAGTTGCTTATGTCAAACAGCACGTTGGACAAATGAAAGACGGTAATTTAGTCAAAGGTGCGGAGTGGGACAAGATTTCTGCTTACTATAATTTGGATAATGGAACAGGTAAAATTCGCGGTGTTTATATGCAGGGAAATCCCGCCGTTAAACCGTTATTTGAAGCGTGGCTCTCTCCGTTTGCCGGAATGGGCGCAAAAACTTTGACACTTTCAAATACCGGCGGAACTGACCATTTATCGTTTGACGGAGTTGGGGTTCCGGGCTTTCAATTTATCCAGGACGCGGTTGAATATAGCACCCGCACCCATCATTCTAACCAGGATAATTTTGACCGCATCCAAGCCGATGATATGAAACAAGCCTCAACGATTATAGCGGCCTTTGTTTATCAAACGGCGATGATGGATGAAAAATTACCACGCAAACCAATGAACTAAAACGGACTGAGAGGTCAATATTTTACGGCAGACAGAATGAAAAATATCTGCCTTTATTTTTTTTCAAAAGACATTATTTGAAATAAAATGAAACAATTCTTAAAAAATATTCGGGCAGCTTCGCGTCAGGCGCGGGCACATTTCTTATTTCAAATAATCTCTAACTCTACTTTGTTAGATCAAATCAAGATTGATAAATAAATGGCTTTTGGCTGGGAGCGCGGGCATCCCTGCCTGCCAAACGCGAGAGCGTTTGAACGATGTTCGGTTATTTTCGAGTTGATTTTTGGCGAAGTCTCTCAAATTGTCAGATATTTGGTTATTTTCAACTTGAACGCAGGTCAAACTTGCTTCCCATTCACGCTTATTGGCTTTCCTTAGAATTAGCCAAGATGCATTTAGTGCTTTGGAACTAAGCGTTTTCGGTAAATGGGCCTTGAGCCATGCTATTTGCTCTGTTGTAAACAAATTT
>JANOEF010000174.1:0-2166 GCA_031413075.1 Acidobacteriota bacterium
TAAACCATCCCGTAGGCGCAGATGGTTCTGACCCATACATCAAACTCGAATCTGCTCTAGGCACAAGCCACCGATTTTCCTCCGAAAGGACGCGAAAGGACGCGAAATAACCCGAAAAAAGCGAAATTAAAACAAATCAGAAATTCCGATTCCGGGCGGCCGGTTGATGAAGTTCGTCATAAATGAGCAGCAACAATTCATCAAACACAGCCTGATTGCCTTTGCTACATTTAAACAGCAGCCGGGTAATTTTATGGTCATTTTGTCCATCTTGATTCATATTCTTACCGACATTATAAATCAAAAAAAATCTTCAAAATTCTTTTTTAATTATTTTTTCAAAATATGTGATTTTTTGTGGGACGGTTTTCTTTCACCTATCGCGTTAGTAAATGAGGACAAAAAAGAGCCTCAAAAATTTAGCAGGAGAAAATAATAAAATGAGAAAATTAATAACAAACTTATTCTTGGCAATCGTCGTAACCATCGGTTTATCAACTTTTGCTCTGGCCATTAACACAACCAATTCTCGGATCAAAAGCGCCATTAATACCGGCGGGTATGGCAAATGTTTGGACGTTGCCAGCGGGCAGACGAGCGCCGGAACTCCGATTGTCCAGTTTGACTGTCACAATGGTACTAACCAACGCTTCTCAATCGAGCAGATTACATTCGGCGGTCAACACATTATCAAATCCAACCTGAACCAGAATATGTGTGTCGGCATTACCAATAACGTCTATGCAAATTCTAATGAGCAACTCCGACTGGTGCCGTGCCGCGTTAATGGCGACGTTCCACTCGGGGCGAGATTCAACCTGGAAAACTTCAACGGTAAAACCCGATTCCGCGCCATCTCGCCTTCGAGTGACCGCCGAAACACTTGCATTGATGTTCCATCCGGAGACTCCAGAAACAGCATTTTCATGCAACTCTACTACTGCCACAACGGGAGTAATCAACTGTGGGATATTCTCTAGACTGAAGCAAGTCAAATATTTTAGAAATGAGCGTGGTGTTTTTATCATCCACGCTCATTTTTTAATTTTAAAAATCTCTGGAACTCCCATAAATCTTCCTCTGGATAGTCCTTACAGAATTTGATAATGAAGCTCGTAAATACAATATTTACAACCTGTCATAAAATTTGCAGATACTAATACCAGTTACCAGTGAACAGTAAGCAGTTAGCAGTTAGTTAAACTCTTTTTCACGTTGAATTTACCAACTTTATTTTACACAGTTTATAACGGTAAATGGTGTAATTTGGGGTATTAGGCACAACGGCGCAATTTTTTACTCTAGTGGTGCTTGGTGAAAATAATCCCGCACTTTTGCTTTTCAAAAGACAACCTGTAAATGTCCATAATTAAATAGCTTTGCCATCGTTCGGTTGAAATATTACACAGATTCTCTTTGTTGGGAAACTTCTACCAAGCACCACTAGCGTATTTAACACAATGTCATCCACGGCATTAGATAAATACGCAGCTTTTGCCATTGCCCAATCTCTGGTTGTTATCGTCTCCGAAATATTTAAGACTGCTATTCTACTAAAATTAATTGTGAGCATTTAATTTGATAAACGCCACGGCTGGTTGTCCGGCTTGAGTCTTTATGCGGTAAATCGTCTGCGGGAGTGGTTCTTCTCTGGTCAATTGGCGCGTTTTCGTCCCGCAGGGCTGCTGGGTTGATTTTTCACGCACCAATTGGCGCGTTTTGGCACCACAAACGGAATTAGCTTCGGCGGACGTGTAGATTTTATCTTCCGAGTCAAGGCGCCTGAATATCTCTGCTTCGGTATTCATTTCCAGATCGCCTAATTCACTGAGATTTGTTATTTTGCCGTCTTTGTCAGTTTTTAGATTAGTTAAAGGGGACGGCGAGATAATCACGGTCAGCAATTCACCTGCGTAATTTCCCTGTTTCGGATTTATCAAAAAATACGGCAAATCTTCCGTTTGGTCGGGAATATCGACGAGCAATCCAGGCTTAACGAAATTATCCTCCTTAGTCGAAGCTGGAAAAATCAGAAAAGGTTCGCCATAGCTTCCGTCCGAATAAATTTCGCTGTCAATCACATATAGATAGCCCACATCCGAAGATTCGACCGCCAGACGGATCCGGTCGCCTGCTTTCAAAGGCAGGTCGGGGTCAACTCTTTCG
>JANOEF010000175.1:0-4446 GCA_031413075.1 Acidobacteriota bacterium
GTGTTCATTGTGTTTGTAGTTTTACTTAGAAATTCAAATCTAACGATTTTCAATAAAAATAATTCGGTTAAGTCTTTTATTTGCAACAACATTTTTTTACAAGCGAAAGTCCTATTATTAAAACTTAATTCCGAATCACCAGGATAAACCCAAAAATCATAACTTTTTTCGGGTGCATAATTGCCTCTGGGACGAGGTATAAAAAAAGGATTTTGACGCGATACCCACGAATAATTATATGCAAAGCAGAAACCAAAAATAGCCAATCCAAGCAATAAAAGCCCAACCGCAAGTAATTTCATATTCAAGTCTCTTGGGTGCTACTATTTTTATTCGTGAGAGCGATGATACTTTAGTTGTCGGAGTGTTTCAACCAAAATTTGTTCTCAAAAAAATGTTGAATATCCCGAAAAATCATCTATAATTGCGCCCACAGGAAAAAATTTTGAATAGCTTTGTCAGTAAAAAACGGAGGGGCGATGTTTCAAGCAAATCAACAAATCGGACTTTATTATTTAGTCAGACCAATCGGGCGCGGTGGTTTCGGTGAAGTTTGGCTGGCTGAACGCAGAACCGAGATTCTAACCACTCAGGTCGCTATCAAATTACCCCACCGCGACCAAGTCAACCTCGAAGCCATTCGCCAGGAGGCTGAATTATGGGCAAAAGCCAGCGGTCACGCCAACGTCTTGCCGATTATTGAAGCCAATATTTACGATGGGCAAATCGTGATTGTCAGCGAATATGCGCCGGATGGCTCTTTGGAAGAAAAAGTCCAGCAAGAAATTCCAATGAAACAAACGCTGGAAATAGTTATCGGAATTCTCAACGGTTTAGACTTTCTGCACGCTCGCCAAATCATTCATCGGGACATCAAACCTGCCAATATTCTGCTTCAAGGTGAAACTCCAAGATTGGCGGATTTCGGCATTTCCAGAGTTATCAAAACCACGGTTCTCAGCACTTCAATCGTTGGAACGCCGAAATATATGGCTCCCGAAGCGTTTGACGGCAAACGGACAGCGCAAACCGACATTTGGTCAGTCGGCGTAATTTTGTATCAAATGCTGACCGGCAACTTGCCGTATCCGCAAGATAATCCGACTGAATTGATGTGGGCGATTGTTTCCAAAGAGATTGAGCAGCTTCCCAATTCAATTCCGCCGGATTTGCGAAGGATTGTCCAAAAGGCAATGGTAAAATTGCCCGAAAATCGTTTTCAGACGGCACGGGAAATGCGCGAAGAATTGCAACGGGCATTGCTCAGTATTTCGCATCCGACTTTTGCGCCGACTGAGGTTTTAGAGAAAAAACCTCTGGATAATTTGACGATTGAGTATAAATCTATTGTCACTCAAATTCCGCTGACCATCCCAGAGCCGAAAACTTTTGCCCCGACAAATTTGGTTGAGAGAACGGTCAGTCAAAATCAACCGCAAGCAAATATTCCAAATGAATACAACCCGATTTTGCCGACAGTTCCGGCGGTAGAACCGAAATTTCAAGAAAAACCGCCGCCGAATGTGGTGCAAGAGACAAATCTTACCAAAGAAGAATCAACAACGACGCGGATTATGCGTTGGGTGTTTTATTTTCTTGCGCCGATAATCGGAGCTTTAACTAACGGAATAGTTAATAATCTAATCCTACAGAATCTGTTTGATATGTTGGAGCAAGCAATGTCTTTTGATAATTCCTACAGATGGTTTGTTGGGTTATTGATCAGCTTGCCGGTTTTTTTTATCGTCTTTGGACTGTTAGGAGGATTGCTTGGATATAATTTTCCGCGGGAAAAGTGGAGATGGGGGGTATGGCTTAATATTCTTTTGGGAGCTGGGAACATTTTTTTCTATTTAACTACACCGATGTCTGCCTTTCAACGGATTTATACGCCTTTTATTTTTCTTTATATCCTGTTTTGTTCCTGCCTTGGTTCATATTTAGGCTCTTGGCTGGCGTTGCGAAAGGCGAAAAAGAACGTTTGAAAAACAACGAAAAAAGCGTGTGACATTAAAAACACGCCCTAATTTATTTACTGATGTTACGCAGTTTTGATTTTTGGGCTGTGCCCACCGATGAGTGGAAAGTCTCTGACTTTCCATTGTCTATCCTTCCTTTTTCTGAGGCTCAGCCTCCGCTTTTAACGTCCAAGAGGGAGGCGGAGCCTCAAAATGGAGTGAGAACTGTTCGGAAAGTCAAAGATTTTCCGCTCATCAGACGGCAGAGCCGTAAATTAAATACTCCGTTTTTTAAATTTGTTATGTTTTGAGTCCTCGGCTTCAGCAGGCTCTTTGCCAAGCAGAAGCCGCGTGAACGCGGAACTCAAAACGCTTGACCTTTATTAATAAATTTTTAAAACGCTGTAATCAATTTGAATTTTGATATTTCTTTGATTTTTTTTTGAGGATTTTATTTATGTTATTTGGTATTACTTATTAACATGGAATACCTGATCAGCATTTTTATACTGCTCATCATTATTGTGCCGTTGGCGATATTCGCCCGACAAATTCAGCGGGTTCGCTTCAGGACTCAAAGTTGGATAAAGGCAACTTTAAGGTTTGTGCTTTTTGCGATTTGTCCTGTCTGTCTGTCTGCCCTTTTGATAGCAGTATTGGTTGCCGTTGAGGAACTCACCAATTTGGCGATCGTTACCGAAGAAATTGCCAGAACCTTTATTTTCGTGATCGTGATCGGTCTCAGTGAAATTGTTTTATTGTCGGTCATCTTTTCGATTCTTGCTTTTTTTCTGTCTGGCAATAAAGGGCAAAGCTGAAAGTTTATTTTTTGAAAGCCAAAAAAATGAGGTGTGTTTTATGAGCTTAAAGTCGAAATAATTTAGAAAAAGAAAAGTATGAAAAATTTAATTAAATTACCAATGTTCAGTTTAGGGTTGATTTTAACCTGTCTCACAATGACATTTGCTCAAACCGCAGATGAGATGAATCAAAGCCGGGTGGCCGAAAGACAAGCGGCAGCGGATTATCGAACAAAGAATTTTGCCGGCTTTTTGGAAAACATGAAAAAAGCTGACAATTTGCGTCCGAATCATTCACGGCTGATTTATAATCTGGCGGTTGCTTACATTGTCAATAATCTTCACGATGACGCTCTCAACGCTTTGGCGCAGCTCGCAAAAATGGGTCTAACTTTTCAAATCGAAAAGGATGACGATCTTAAACCGTTGTTTGAAACCGAAAAGTTCAAGCAGATTCAACAACAAATGAATCTCAACAAAATGCCTGTCAATAAAAGTCAAAAGGCGTTTTCGCTGAACCAAAAAGACCTTATCACCGAAGGAATTGCCTACAATCCCAAAACGAAAACTTTTTACCTGAGCAGTATCCACCAACGCAAAATTATCGCAGTCAAAAATGGTGAGACTCAGGATTTTTCGACTGACGCAGACGGATTATTTAGCGTTTCGGGGATGCGGGTTGATGACAAACGGCAAATTTTGTGGGTTTGCAGTTCAGTTTTTCCGCAAATGAAAGGTTTCAAAAAAGAAGATGACGGCAAGGCGGGGATTTTCAAATACGACCTCAAAACCGGCAAACTCTTGAAAAAGTATTTGCTCCCAAACAATCCAGAAAAACACGCACTCGGCGACCTCGTGCTGAACAAAAATGGCGATGTTTTTGCCACTGACAGCGTTTCGCCAGGCATTTATTTTATTGATTCTCAAACAGATAAGCTCGAAGTTTTTATCCAGAGCAATTTGTTTAGCTCACTGCAAGGTGCGGCTTTCGCGCCTGATGAAAAGATGATGTTTGTGGCAGATTACGGCAAAGGAATTTTCAAAATTGACATGCAGACCAAACAAATTACTCAACTTAAACCGGCCAAAAATGTCACGCTTTTGGGACTCGACGGCTTTTATTTTCACAGGGGAAAACTTATCGGAATTCAAAATGGAATCAAGCCTCAGAGAGTTGTCAGTTTTACGCTGAACCCGCAAGCCACCGAAATTACAGGGTTTGCCCTGCTTGAAGCCAATCACCCTGATTTTAATGAGCCGACATTGGGCGCAATTATCGGTAACGAATTGTTTTATGTGGCAAACAGTCAATGGGAATTGGTTAACGAAAAAGCCGAATTGCAAAACGACAAACTTAAAAATCCCGTCATTTTGAAATTGAAGTTGTAAACGGCTAAAAAGCGGAAACACGACTGTTAAGGAGCATGTCGTAGTGTTGAATTTTTAGAGACTCCCCGTACTCTCGCGTTTCTGCCTTTCGATACACTGAACTAAGCAGTTAATAATAAATAATCTTAGCTAATGCGAGCGAGTCAGAACCATCTGCGCCTCCGGGATGGTTTAACTTTACCCGGGCAGTCGACGTGCGCGTAGTGGCGCTTGTCGCTCTCGTACTCGACGTGCGCCGTCGAGATCGTGATGCCGCGTGCCTTCTCTTCCGGCGCCTTGTCGATCTGATCGAAGGCGGT
>JANOEF010000176.1:0-9311 GCA_031413075.1 Acidobacteriota bacterium
GCAAAACGGTCGAGGTTCGGGATTTTACCATCGGTGATTTTCGGGGAAAATTTGCGGATTCATCGGTTCGGTTTAGGGAAGGCTACTATGGAGGAGTCAGTTTCATAAAGGATAGCGTCGAAGCTGAAGGTCGCGGATGGGTCTTAAAGGGCAACCGGACGCTGGAAGTTGGTTACACGATTCGAGGAGACGGTTGCTGGACAAATTCGGACAAAGATTTTCTAATCGCGCAGGCAAACTCAGCCCAGGCGGAAGCCACAGCAATTCTAAACAGTTTGACTCTGATCGGCGGAACCTTTGATAAAGTTCCTTACAAAGGTCTAAAACTTGACGGTTCGGATCTGCCGAAACTCAAACTGGTGATTTCACCAGACCTCAAAAAATTAAAAAAAGGCGATGTTGTTAATGTCAGCGCAGTTATAGAAAACGAGGAAAATGCTGAAAAGCCTCTGCAATTTGAATGGACGGGTGACCATGAAGGAAGCGGGGCGGTCGTCAAGTTTATTGCTACAAAACCAGGAAAACAAACTCTTTCGGTCAACGTCAGAGGCATCGGCGCGGCATCGGTCGAATTTGATATAGAAGTCATCAAACCCGAACTTAAAATTGCGTTAGATCCGCCGACCGTATTGGTCGGCAAAGAACTAAAAGCCAGTGTCGATGTGACACCGGCAGATTTGAAGAATATTGATTTCAACTGGGAATTTTCTCCGAATGTCAGGCAGACTCTGGAATCGCGAGACAAACGGGAAATTACATTAATTCCACTGGATTCGAAACCGATCACGGTCACTATTCGGGCGCGTGTGCCGGTTTCCGGCGATTATTTAGGTGAGAAAACCGCGACCATCATCGCGCAAAGATATGATGTCGGGGTCAACGTTCTAGGAGCCGAAGGACCGAAGCCGCAGGTATGGAAACAAGGTGTTGGGCTGGTTTCGCTCGAAAAGGGAATTGCGGTTAATCAATTTGTCGGACTGTCGGCGGAAGTCTCACCGCAAACCGAAAATCTTCGTTATGAATGGTCGGTGAATCAAGGTTCTAATTTTGAAAGCAGTAATCTATCTCGCCAGATTCGGGTCTCGCGGAGCCAGGTCGGAACTTGCGACGCAACAGTAATTGTTTGGGATTCAACCGGAATCGAACTTGGACGCGGAAGTGGAACTTTTAGTGTCAATGTCTCACAAGCCGAACTCGACAAAAGTTCAAAAGTTGCCACAACGTCGGGCAAACTTGTGGAGTCAAAAGAGTTGATCAAAAAGGGAAAACTCGACGAAGCCATCGTCGCCATTGATGATTACCGAAAGGCTTACCCGAAAAGCGCGGAAGCTTTGGCTCTTTCCAAAAAATGGAAAAAAGAACTGAACATCATCAATATCCAGCTCGCATTGGTTCGGACCTTGACTGAACAGGGTGAATTTGACCGGGCCGAGAAAGAACTCCTGGTCGCGCAAAATCTGCATATTCTTTATAAACCGGTCTCTGATGCTGACCTCGATCTAAAATCACAACGTTCGAAAAATAATTCAGCCGTGACCGAAGGATTGGGTGAGGTTCGGATGGCAAACGAAGCAAGGAATTTCAGTAAAGCATTGAGTTTGATAGTCGATATTCGCCGGAACTACAAGCTCAATAGTTTCGCCGTCTCCGAACTCCAACGCTACGAAGATTGGGCCCGTTTGCACGAGGACGAAAAAGATCGTCAACGAGAGATTGCCCGCCAGGGCGAAGAGAAATTTAATTCCTATGATTACGAAGGCGCCATCAAGGATTTCGCCGCCATTTGGAAACACTTTGACGTTTATTGGGGAATGTCTGACCCGGAACCCATCAAATATTCTAATTTAAGTAACGAAGCATGGCTCAAACTGAAACGCATCAATGAATTAATGCCGCAGATCGAAGATGCGGTCAAAAGTCCGGGATTTAACAAAACGCTACTGCAAAACGCGTTGACCGGCGTTGATGAGGTGTTGCAACTCCAGCCACCCAATAGTTCGGCTCAGGAATATAAGACGATTCTGACCGACCGGCTTGCACGGGGCGAAAAAGGCGTGAAATATGATGAAGCAATGAACAAGGGCGCCGATTTTTACAATTCCCAACAATATGGCGATGCAGCTAAAGAATACGATAAAGCCGTCAAGGCTGATTCAAAAAGCTCTGAAGCCTACCGCGGTCGCGCGATGGCAAAGCATAAAAACGGCGACTTAAAAGGATCTCTCAGAGATTTTGATAAATCTATCGAATTTAACCCCACTAAGAATCAGGCATTTCTTGGACGTGGGGTAGTTCGGGAGGGATTAGGCGATCTGAATGGTGCTTTGAACGATTACTCAAGAGCAATCGAACTTGATCCGAACTATCCCAGAGGATACGAAACTCGTGGTGGATTCAAAACTAATCAGCAGGATTACGAGGGCGCACTTTCCGATTTTGACAAAGTGGTAAAGCTTGAACCGACCAACAGTTACGCTTATAACAACCGCGGTTATGTGAAAGAGCAGCTGGGCGATGTAAAAGGGGCTCAAAGAGATTACGAAAAAGCGATTTCGCTTGATTCGACCAACGAGATGGCAAAAAATAATTACGCGAAATTAAAGGAAAAAATTACCGGAACAGCCGCCACGGTTGTGACTCCATCGCGACCGGAACCAAGGGCTGAAACCGAGGCTGATCTATCATCATGGAGCGGCGAATGGATTACCAATGATAACGGCAACAAGATGTACTTGACCCAAACGGGCGATCGCGTTTCAGGAACTTACCCTTATGACGAAGGACGAATCGAAGGACGGGTGGTTGGTAATAAACTGATTGGAAAATGGTCAGAATTTCCAACTTACCAGCCAAACCGGGATGCCGGTGATATCGAATTCACCATGTCAGCAGATGGAAAGAGTTTTTCGGGCCGGTGGCGATATGGCTCAAATGAAGAATGGCGCGCTAACCCCTGGAACGGCACCAGAGCCAAAATCCAGCCCGGCAACGAACTGGCGCAAGGAAGCCGCATCCCGACGGGGACTGAGGTCGAAATCTTTACCACGATGAATATCGGTGGGGTTCAGAATGAGCCATCCTCTCCCACCACCTTCACCCTCAATAGAAGTCATGTGATCACCTATATTCTCAGCTATCATTGGAATTACGGAAATGGAACTCCCAATGCGGGCTATATCGGAGTTTACGACTCGAAAGGCCAGACATTTGATCCCTGGAAAGCTACCGGAACGCTCGGTCAGGGTGGTGTCCCGAATGCTATTTGGGAAGTTTTCCCAAATGTTGTTCTCCCAGCCGGAACCTACACATTGGTTGATTCAGATCCGGCAACCTGGTCGCAAAATGCACAGAGCGGCGGCCGCGGAATGGCAGTTATCAAAGGTTACCCGGTTCAATAAAACGGTCATCTTGAAGATCAAGGCATGACCACGAAAAGAAGGTTAAGTCCGCAAAGCCGATCGGAACTCGCGTAACTCGTGCCCGGATATTTAAAAAATGGCAGGGAAGCAGAATGTTCCCAATCCGGTCTCAAACTACTTTATTAAACCTGACGCAACACAATTGACTACTGCCGGTTGCGGATTTTCCCACATAAACATCAGGAATTTTCCGCAGAGTGGTCACCACAGAGCAAAGCGCCTGCATTAAAAGGCCTGTTTTATCCGTAAAATGAGCTTTTCTGATGTGGCACATCCCTTGCCAATAAAAGACCGGGAGCTTCTTAATTGCTGTCTGAATATCAGAAAGCGGGAAGTCTCAAAGATATTTTAGAAAATCAATAAGCGGGTCAGCAAATGTTTTGCGACATATTAAAAATAAAGAAAAGTTTGCAAATAGTTGAGTAACCTATGTTTTTGGGTTTTCTTCATTGTCCATTGTCCATTGTCCATGGTTAATTGTGCATTGGTGCTTAAAATATATGTGTCGAAATTACCTAATAGCTGTGTTGCTCATTTTTGTTCTTGGGTTAAATTCTATCGCCCGGGTAAGTTCTGAAAATGTTCTTTCAAATACATTTCTCGGCAATGCTCATTTGAAATGGGAAATCAGCGGAGAGTTTGGCAGACGACTGCCAATAGTCCATTTATTACCAAAGGATGTCAACGCTTCAGTTATTCGTGAAGTCACTACCTATCTGGGTCAGTTTGAAGGAAAATGTTTTGCCGAAAATACCAGCATCGGCGACCCGAGAAAATTCGAGGCGGCGATCAACCGCAATATTTATCGAATCATTGTTGGAACTGAGGCGATAGCGTTGGTCAACAAGCGCCCTGATTCCCAGGCCTATCACGATTCAACGGGTTTTTCGGGACAATTATTGGCGAATATCGTTTTTCCGTTTGATCCCGACAGCCTGAAAATCGAAGATGCCTTTAAGAAACGGCAAACAATGGTGCATGAATTAACCCATCATATCGAGTGGCTGAATGGGGTTAAAGCAGATGAGAAGCCAATGTCGGAAAGAAATACCGATTATCAAGAACGTGTTGTGGATGCCTTAAAAGACCTCGCCCAGATTGAAGAGGACTTAAAAAGCAACGAATCGACAGTCGAAAATTTATTGGCCGACTACCGGGCTTTTGAAACGAGGATGCGTGAGCTTGAAGCCGGTGGCGCTGCTGACGGAAATTTGCCGGATCTCGTTTTTCTGCAGCAGACGACTGGTTTTGATACAACTTTCAGCAGAATTGACGGTTACTATTCGAGCGGAACCTGCGGAAAGGACTTAAAGAACCTGGCTGCGCTCAACCGCTTGTTGCCTAAACTTCTTCAGGTTTTGCAAATTGAACCGCAGACTATCGAACTTGGCGAAACGGTGACTGCCGAAGCCGTTTTATTATCCCACACCCCTGATGACCCTGAAGCTGCGGAAGTTACCATTCCCGCAGAATTTGAGCCGGAATTCAGCTGGAAACTGCCGAATGGAGAGATTAGTCGTGAGAATCCGCTTAGTTACACGCCGGAGGAGGTCGGCGACTATGTTATTCCGGTTGAACTGACGATTAGCTTTAACAATCAAAATTTCGTTTTAGCATCCGGAGACTTTATCCTCAACGTCAATTCTGATCCCGCAGTGAAGGAAAGTGGATGGAGCTTTACAGATGCCGCCGTGGTGTCGGACAATCCGGATATTGAGCAAGCGATTCAGGGTTATTTGGCCGGGCCCTATCAGGTGAGGGGTAAAGTTGTGCCAGGTCTCAGTTCATTTACCTGGCAAAATCCGAACCGCGAAGGAAACCCTAAAACATCGATGTCTATAACCTGGACTGAACCACCCGCATCTCTAAGTTTTGGTGAAGAAATTCAAATTAACGGAAACGGCTTCGATAATGGTTCCAGCTCTACTGCCGCTGAGGGTGATTGGATCAGTTTTGGCGCTGCCTTGTATGGATCTAATGACGATAAAAATTGGTCGCGTCTTTCCACTGAGTATCCATTGCTTTTCGTCAATCCCGGTAAAAATGAGAGCCGCCCGTATCGTCTCCGGACTCCAACGGAAAAATGGAAAAAACTTATCGTGCAAATTAATGCCGGAAGTATGTGGTGGGGCAAATATGTAAATTATACGTATGAATCGAACAATTAATTACTACAACAGGTTTGAGGTAAAGGAGGTCAGGAAATGAAACGAAGGGTAATAAAAACAATCTTAAGTCTGTTGATATTGGAATTCTCCTCAATCAGTGCCCAGGCACAAGTCAAAACCATCAAAGGCAATTATTGCGGGAGCACATATGGAAGCGGAGCAGGAACATTCGGCTTTAGAGTAGGTTCGGGAATAATGTATTTCGAAATAGGTTTTGATTCTTCAACGAAAAGGGTTCGATTCAATCTGGAAAAACTGAAGGTCGGGGACGAATTTATTGTGAAATATCGGGCCGTCGGAGAATTATTACACGCCAAAACAATTACGGGGACCGGGAAGAAGAAACGAACTGAACCCTGTAATTTGGAAGAGTAGGACGTAGCAATTCTTTCGCTTCAACGGCCTGCCATTAGTTAAATGACCGAGGACCGTTTCGATTAGGTCGACGGCATTCGGTCTTGGCAAATAATCGCGAATGGGTTCGGTGCGGTCTTTGATTTTTGAAAGTGAGTCATCCTTTGGAAAGGAACACCTTGTTTTGCTCACTTATCGCAGCGACCTATTATTTTTGAAACATCCTGCTCAAATTTTCAATTCCGATTTTTAACTCAGGACTGAAGTTCAGAAAGGGCGCCACACTTTGTTTTTGAAAGGCTTTTGCGATTAGTTGAAGAGCTGGGTGCGTGCGGTTTGTCACTTCGCCCGGCTCGATTTTTATTCAAATATCGATGTTCAGATACGATATGTCACAGCCGTAATGCTCAGAGGCGATACTGCTGACCCTTGCCTTGACTGCGAAAAGCTTCCCAATCACCTGCTGACTTTTCCTCAATTTATTTGGAGAAACCGTAAACTCACCAGAATTCCCCAGTAAAACCTGAGGAACGATTTTTGCACCAATCTCGTTAGTATTAAATCTGTCCTGTTTGATATACGAAAATAATTATGATTCACGCTGCCGCCCAAACAAAAGAAAAATCGCCGGTTGAAAATGACTTTGAAACACTGATAGAGCGTTTGACCGACCTCCAAAAAGACATCATCGGTTGTTGGAAAGATGTTAAGTGCAGATTCGAGCATTTTGACAAACGATCCAAAGATAGTTCACGAAACCTGGTCTATTACCTTGCTCTCAGGCGGCACGACATTCGCCACTTGCAAAATGATCTGGCTCGTTATGGCTTTTCATCGTTGGGACGTTCCGAACCGTATGTGATGACCAATATCAATAAGATCCTCCGTTCATTGCACGTTATTCTGAAACGTCCGCTTAACCTTTTAACAAAAAGAAACAATGATTTAAGCCTCGATGAAGGCAGATTAATTTTGAAAGACCGCACCGACAAGTTGCTTGGAAAAGAGCCGAAAGCGCGCAACGTGCGAATTATGGTTACGCTGCCAAGCGAATCCGCCGATAATTATGGCCTGGTGCTTGAACTAATCAAAAACGGGATGAATGTCGCCCGGATCAACTGTGCTTATGACGGACGAGCGGAATGGACACGAATGGTTAAGAATATTCGCCGGGCACGAAAAGAAGCCAAAAGCGATTGTCGAATCAGTTTTGACATTGCCGGTCCGAAACTCCGTTGCGGGGCCCTCGAAGACGGTCCGAAAATAATGAAAATAAGTCCTTTAAGAGATACCTTCGGGAAAGTAATTCAACCTGCGCGAATTTGGTTGACGCCTTCGGAAAATCCTGAACCTTCGCCCACTGAGGCAACTACCCGACTTTCAATGCCAAAGGAATTTCTCGATGAACTTCACGCTGGAAGCGAAATATCGTTCAAAGATACACGCGGTTCTCGAAGAACCTTTACGATCAACGAAATCGTGGGAAAAAGCGTTTGGGCGGAAAGCGGCAAAACTGCCTTCGTCGGCTCTGAGACAGAATTTAAGATCAATCATCAGAAACCCAAAATAACAGCCAAACCAGGCAATATTCCGCCGCTTGAAGAGTATATCTTATTGCAAAAAGGCGATTTACTTACTCTCACCAAAGAACAGACTCCGGGCAAACCTGCTCAATTGGACGAAGATGGAAAAATTATCGAATCGGCACGAATTCCGTGCTCGATTTCCGAAGTCTTTACTGACGTCAAACCGGGTGAAAAAATCTTGTTTGACGATGGTAAAATCCGCGGAGTAATAAAAGCAGTCAATCCTCAAGAAATTTTGGTCGAAGTAAAACAAACGGGAGGGAATACTCAAAAACTGCGGGCAAACAAAGGGATCAATCTCCCGGACAGCGATTTACAGTTTCCGTCACTGACCGATAAAGACCTAAATGACCTTGAATTTATCGTCAAAAACGCCGATATGGTCGGTTATTCATTCGTCCGTTCGGCCGAAGATGTCATTCAACTGCAAAAGAAGCTAAAGGAATTAAAGGGGGATAAATTAGGCATAATCTTAAAAATAGAAACGCGGAAAGCCTTTGAGCAATTGCTCGAGATTCTGCTGTCGGCAATGACCAGCCCTTCAATTGGGGTGATGATCGCACGCGGAGATTTGGCAATCGAGACCGGATTCGAACGATTAGCCGAAGTGCAGGAAGAAATTCTGTGGATGTGTGAAGCAGCACATATACCAGTGATTTGGGCGACTCAAGTATTGGAAGGATTGAGCAAAAGCGGTATTTATTCGAGAGCCGAAATTTCGGACGCCGCCATGTCCGGCCGAGCCGAATGCGTAATGCTGAATAAGGGGGCCTTTATTGTCGAAGCTGTCCAAACATTAGACAATATCCTGACCCGGATGCAGTCTCATCAGGACAAAAAACGGTCTATGTTTCGACATTTATGCATAGCTGATAATTTCTTCTTAAAAAATAAGGATAATTATTCAAATGACTAATAAATCAGCCATCCGTCAAATGCCCATCCGGTATAGCCTTCATAACCGACGCGGCACCATCTCCCGTTTCGCCCGCCGACCCGTTGCGTAAATCCCTGGCAGCCCAATATCTTGACACTTGAGCCGTGAGGAATTTGTAAGATCCGATATCCGACATCACTGCTTGGGTCACTCCGCAAGGCTAAAAATCCATCGCCCGGCGAACTCACGCGGGCATTTGTGCCGGAACCTTTGATGATCGGAACGGTCGGCTTGACCGGCGGCAGCGCTTTTTGCTTTTCTTCCATCTTTTTCTCAAGCTCTTCCAGTTTTTCTTTCAATTTGGCATTCTCATCATCCGGCGTGGGGCTTTGAGCGGCGGGCGGCTGAGGAGTCGGCGAACTTGGATTACCGGATTGCTGCCACGGCGAAGGAATACTGCAAGCAAGTCCGAAAAGCAAAAACACAATGAACACAATGATTAAATTTTTCAAATTTTGGTAATTCATAATGACCTCCTATTCACCCTTATTTGAGCAATATTTATGCCATATGGATTCCGGATCTTAATTCTCGGAGATTAGGGTTTCTTAACTTTGTGTGGTTGGGTATATTCCTTATTTTTAAATATTTGCGAAATATTCCACAAATCAATGAAAAATCCCCAATCGGTATTTTGGGCAAAACTAAAAGAGTCCAATTTTATTGACTGAATGATGAACAATCTTTCGGCACATTCCTTGCAGATAATTAAGGGAGGATTTTTTTGATATGAAACGCAGGCGGTTTCTCAATCTTGGCAATGAAGGGGGACAAAAATATGAACACTTTGATTATGTTGTTAATAATATGGGGCGTTATGGTTTTTTCAGCTTTCGCCCAAACCGGC
>JANOEF010000177.1:0-4376 GCA_031413075.1 Acidobacteriota bacterium
GTCGACCGCAGCGCCGGATTCGATTTCGCAACAGGCGGTCCATACGTATTCGAACTGTCCGTCGACGGGGGTGCGCCGCATACGGTGACGCTGGGTGGTACCCATGCAACGGGCGCGGCGCTGGTGAGCACGATGCAGAGCGCGATTGATGCATCCGGTGTCGGCGCCGGTTTAATAATTGTTAATGGTTAATTATAAATTGTTAATTTAAGAAAATCGTAATTCGGCATTAACAATTAACCATTGACAATTAATAATTAGAAAAAGCTGGCGATTCGGCGGAAGTTTATGCAGTGATTACATTTATCATTTAACATTAACCATTTATCGGCTAGCATATTTGGTGGCGCGATAAGATCATCTAAGCAGGTCAGCAAAAGTTTTGCGACATATTATTAAAAATAAAGAAAAGTTTGCAAATAATTAAGTAACTTGGGTTTTTGGGTTTTCTTCATTGTCCATTGTCCATTGTTAATTGTGCATTGGTGCTTATATTCACTTTTCCTCCTCGTTTCAGTTCCAAGGTTTGTCAGACAGGCAATCATGAATCATCAATAGCTGTTGATTCAAGAAAACCACAAATTTACCATTCACAATAATTTTTTTTGTCAACAAAAAATGCTCCCGCTCATCCAAGCGGAAGCGTCGGAAATTTCAGCCGCAGCGTCATTTATTGGCACGGAGCATCCAAAACAAAATATGTCGCTCCAGTTGAAACTAGTTGTTTTTGTCCATTCCAAATGCCAAACGTATATTTCAAATTATGCTTTCCGCAATCGAGTTCGAGTTCGTCATATGGGATAAAGATCTCAAATTTTTTGAATACCGCGTCAGCATATGCCGGAACAAATTTTTTGAACACAGCCACTTTTCCGCTGGCAGAAAAGAATTTTTTATTTGAATCGTCTAAAGGCGTTCCGTTTGCGCGGTAGAAATAAATAGCCATGGTAAGTTCCTGTTTCAAGCTGTTTTTGACGTTGAAATCAGTTGAAAAAACCATCCCATCCTGCTCGGTCTGTTCATTAAAACCGTCAAAATCAACTGAAATATCGGTAAAAGAAAAAATTGGCAGGTTTGATTGAACCACCGGAGGCGAGGTTGGTCGGTTAACTGTCGGTTGGTTGGTAGTCGGTTTATTAGTCGTTGGTTTGGTCACCGTCGCAGTTTCATCAAACGGATACATTTCTTCAATGATTGCCTTATCTCCTTCCGACAGATCCGTGTTGTTAGAAACTTTTACCCCGCCTTTAACCAATTCCGGCGGGTAATAATAGTGCATGATAGAAAGCGGATCATAGATTCCATTGGTAACTTCACTATTGTCCCCATAACGCCCTAAAACCTGAGATCGCGTTTTGTCCTGATCCCAACCTTGCTTGGCAAAATGGGCAAACACGGCTTCTTCATTCCATTGAATATTCTGATTTTTGTTTTGATGTTCGTGATGTAAACCGAGCGCGTGTCCAAATTCGTGCAAAGTTGTCCGCCTGAATTCCTCGTCCGGGGTCTGGTTGTTAAACCAACCGAAATTCATTGAAGCACCGCTATTATTAGGAACAAATTCAGAGCCGCTGCCTTTTTTGATATAGGACTTGGTCAAAGAATCTTTTCCGAAAAAAGACCAGGAACCTTTATTGACACTAAAGCTGATCCGGATTTCAGCCGGACCCGACTCGACAAAAACAAAATCAATATTGGCATATTCTTCCCAAACCTCGGCGTATTGCTTGACTTTCCCTTTCATATATTCAGAACCATCAAAGAACTTTACTCGAATCGCCTGTCCCGGAATCCATTTTTTTGAAGGTTGAAAAACTGCCCGACTGACTCCCGGTCTCTTGGGTTTTTCGTCAGTCACCAAATCTGACACACAGCTGTATATATCTTTTGTCTGCGCGATGACCGGGGTAAAAACACCGAGTGAGATGATAAACAAAAATAAAGTTAAAGATCGCTTTTTCATAATTCGGATCCCCCGCATTTTTTACGATTTTACATACGGAGCCAGCAGTCTGTCCCAGGCCCGGTCGGTCCGTTTGAATTCTTGTTGGCAACGTGCGGCTCGTTCGATCGGAAGACCTTTTCCGCCGATCAGATTCTTACCTTTTTCAGGATTGCTGCCGTAGGTCAAACATAAAGTATTGTAAAAACGCTGTTTATTGAAAGAATGTTCACCCCAGAAAGGAAGATTGCCCTTGGTTTCATTTGCGCTGAAGAGATCGAAGAATATGGCTGCGCTGAGAACCATATCTTCACCCTCCGGCGTGCCATCCAGCAAAATCCAAACCGCAAGTTGGTCAACCGCATCTTCTTCGCGTCCGGTGGCTGGTAAATCCCAAACGTCTATCAAACAATGTCCAAGTTCGTGAAAAAAGAAAAATGCCGTAGTTCCGCTGGTCATTTCGTCAATTTCGACTTGATTTTGAGAAATTTCACGAAAAGTTTCTTCAAATGTCTCCATAAATTCGACACACATCGTAATTTCTTTGGTTTCAGGGGAATAAAACGCATTCGGTTCTCCGCATTGGTCAAAGTTCAGATAGACATCAAAGGGTAAACCAATTGTTTCGTTTAATGGTCGGGTGATTTCCTCTAAAATCTGGGCAATTTCCTTCGGCAAAATTTTATCCGGATTCTTTGACTTTGTGGTCGGCGAAAAACCAACCTTGAAATTGCCTTTGTCAAGGTTATTAACCGGCTTAGGTGTTGTTTGCCCATTAACCGCAAAACTCAAAATTGTGGCACTGCAACATATTATTAACAAAATTCTATTTACTGATTTTTTCATAATTCCAAAAATATTAACTCCCTGCTTACCTAAACGGAAATTGATGGGGAAAAAGGTCATTCTAGCAAAAAACCCCTTCAAATGTAAGAAAACTTGATGGAGCACTGTAATCTGACTACAATAGAGATTATGTTCAATAAGAAATTTGCCCGCGAATCACGCGAATCTGCACGAATATTTTTTAAGAATTGATTCAAACTCATTCGCGTTTATTCGCGGGCAACTCATTGGTTTAACTTGACTCAAGTTTATTTCAAATAATGTCTAATTTAATCATATCAAAAATTGGAAAACGGATTTGACGAAAAAAAATGACAGGATGGATATTTTTTGACAAAAATCCGTTGAAATCAACTTTTTCCGTAATATTCGCATCCTTTTACTAATTTTGGTGATGTGTCCTGACGCGATAATTTCATAAAATATGTGTCTTAGAGCCTCGTTTCAATTCGAAGATTTGTTCAAATTCAATTAGAATTGCAGAAAGTTGAGACTCAGAAATTTCCTTTTGACAGTTTTCCAAGTTGCAAATATTTGTTGTATCGGGAGTTTCAGGAAATAAAATATGAAAAAAACAAACGGCTGGCTGTGGTTGTTAATATTGTGGCTGCTTATTCCTAATTACGCATTGTCCCAAGAAAGACATTACTATCAGGCTGATTTTACCAAGGAAGATTTTGCGGAACGCCGGAGCAAGATATTTGATGAGATCGGCAAGAATGCGATCGCCGTCATCCAGGGCGCCAAAGGTGTTGCGGACTTTAATGTCTTTCGCCAATCGAATGAATTTTATTATTTGTGCGGACTCGAAACGCCCCATGCCTACCTCTTGTTAGACGGGCGAACGCGACGCACATCTCTCTATCTACCACACCGCGATGAGGCCGGCGAACGGAGTCAGGGCAAAATGTTATCTGCCGAAGATGCTGAACTTATCAAACAGCTCACCGGTATCGAACAGGTACGGCCGGTTGAGTTTTTAGCCAATGATCTGGTTGGAACGGGTTTAATTCGTCCGCCCGCCCCTTTTGTTTACACCCCCCTCAGTCCGGCGGAGACAGGAACTGATAGCCGGGATGAATTATTGAATGGACAGGCCCGGGTTTCGTCTGATCCGTGGGACGGTCAACCCTCGCGTGAAGCCCGGTTTAAGGAACTTTTAAATTCTCGTTTTCCTCAATTCGAAATCCGCGACCTTTCCCCGATCTTAGATTCGCTACGAAATATCAAGAGCAAAAAAGAAATCGAAGTAATTCGCAAAGCGACCGATATTGCGGGATTGGCGATCATTGAAGCGATGCGCTCAACCGAGCCGAACGTTTTTGAATATCAACTTGATGCGGCGGCAAAATATATTTTCTATCTGAATGGCGCCAGAGGCGACGGCTATGCTTCGATCATCGGCGGCGGGACGAATGCTTATCTGGGTCATTATTTCCGCAAGACCGACAAACTCAAAGATGGTGATTTATTGTTGATGGATTATGCTCCGGATTTTCACTATTACACCAGCGATGTGACCAGGATGTGGCCGGTCAACGGCAAATTCAATTGCGCGCAGCGTGAGTTGTGTAATTTTATTTTGGCT
>JANOEF010000178.1:0-6765 GCA_031413075.1 Acidobacteriota bacterium
GTGAGCACGGCGCTGGTCTGCGCCAAGCAGGGCATACAGAATACCGAACGCGACATTACTCAAAAAGTAGGTCAAAAGCGTCAGTCCAATAAACACCCGCCAAGAGATGGTCAGCAAAAAATGATAAGGATTGAGCCAGGAACTCAGCTTAAGCCCCGTCCGTTCGACATTAAATGTCCCGTCCCGATTTAACAGGCGCTCCCGGCTCTCACGCGAAACCTTTTCGCCAAAGCCTAAATCTTTATCCTGCTCCTTTTCAAACGGGCGCTTCGCAAATTTAATCTTTGACTCATCCTGCATCTTGTTCTTTTAAGAGACTTTCCTGCATCGCTTCAAGTTCGGGTAAAACCAATAAATCTTTGGGGCGACCTGCGGCACGTTTGGCTAAGATCAAGCCTTCGATTGAAAGAACTCTAGCCTCAAAACCGAATAGTTCCATGAGAGTCGAAAATTCTTTGACTTCGCTAAATACACCAATTCCAGCAACTTCTCCAAGTAAATCAACATCCCCAATTTCGGTTTCAAAGGTAAAATTTGTGGCATTTCGTAAAGTCGTTTCATCAAAAATGTAAGGTAAATTTTCGGGAAATCCGCGCGGACGAGGTTTGAAAGGAGCAAGTGCAGAAACAATATTTTTAAGATTTGCTTTATTTCTTGAATAACAAAAGTCTAAATCTTTTGTGATATAAGCCGAGCCGTGGGCGGTAATTGCAATATCTCCGACAATTACAAATTCAACCTTGTTTTTAACCAAAGTTTCAATCGCCAGTTCAATTTTTATCACGATTTTTTTCTCTCCAAATCCGCGCTTGTTTGCTAAATTCTGCTAAACTTTCCATCGAAACTTGTAATTCTTTTAATCTTTCGGTGGGAGTCATTCGTAAAGTTCCGATCAAAAGTGTCAAATCAACTCCAAACTCCTTCGCCGCCGCCGCTTTGCTTCCCGGAGGCGGATTGAGCAGCCATTCTTCAACTTTGGGATTTAACTTTCTCATCTGGCGTTTATTTTACCAAACTTTAGGCATTTTTATTCGACAATTTATCCAAAAAATCTAAAGTGATTTGGACTTTGATACTTTCGGCAGTTTCGCTGACGAATTTATTAACTCTCAAAATCGCATTTGTTAATCGGTTAATCGTTTCATTGGCTTTTCCGAAAATAAAAAATGACTGATTGGGATAGATTCTCAATCAGTCATTGAATTCGGTTTTCGAACCCTCATCGGATTACATTTCGGGCTGTTTCATAATATCCGCTAACCCCAGCAGTCTGGCGACATCGGCGGCGTTTTTAGTTGCTTTGGCAGTTTTAACCAGATAGGCTACGGTGCCTTTAAGTTTTCCGCCATTTTGGGACGTTTCTGCCTTCTCGATTGATTTTCGCAGTCCTGTCACTCGGGCCGCAGGCAAACCTTTTGAGCGCTCCAATTGATCAAGATAGGCTTTAGCAATAATTAACTGTCGTCCCCAAACAAGTTTTTCCTGACTTTGGACATTTAATTGAGCCACTTGAACAGTTTTGGCGGCATCAATCTCGTTTTGCGTCAGATGCTTGGTTGGAGTTAGTTCAAAAATGTCTAATCCGCGGGCAATTTCTGATGAATAAATCGCTCCATTATACCAATAGGCAGACCACGACCCGGCCAGTACGAGCGTCTTTGGATCAATCGCTCCCCGGTCAAAATAGGCGATTTCCGTCGGGTTTTTGACATCGGTAAAGTCCATCAGCGAAATTCCGCCCTGATACCACGCCTGGATTTTAAGGTCGCGTCCCGGAACCGGAACGAGCGAACCGTTATGGGCCACGCAGTTTTCACTGTCGCCTTGAGCCGCCGGTAATTTGTAGTAATTGCCGAATTTCAGTTTTTTATTATTCAAAGCAAAAATTGCATTCGCTCCCCAAACATTCGGGTCATTTTCCCGACAACGGGCGCCCATTCCGCCGCCCCATTCATCCGTAAAAACAACTTTTTTCCCATCATTTGAAAAAGAAGCTGAATGCCAATAGGCGTAGTTTTTATCATTGACCGCATCAATCCGTTTTGGATTCGCCGGATCTTTGATGTCAAGCAAAATGCCGTTGCCGGAACAGGCTCCGGCGGCCAATCCAAGTTCGGAATAAACGGTAATGTCATGACACTGATCAGTATCTTCAGTTTTTCTCACGCCATTCAAAACTTCGTTTTGATGCGAACCACCATCGTTCAACGCGTTCAACTTGCCGGTTTTGGAATCACCAAAAATTCTTGGGCTGGCGATAATTTTAGAATCTTGTGGAGAAGCTAACGGAACTTTGATAATGTCAATTCTAAATCGTGCTGTATCAGGATTTGTGTCTGGAGTTCCATCCGAACAGCCCGCCAATTCTTCATTTTGACGAACAAAAGAAGTTCCCGAAATATAAATGTAAACATTGTCTTTATCCTTCGGATCCTCGACTAAAGTGTGTGTGTGTGAACCACGGCAACTTTGCACCGCCCCAACCTGTTTCGGACTGCTGATGTCGGAAATATCGAAAATTCTGACTCCACGGAAACGATCTTTGCTGGCGGCAGGCAATTGATCGGGTTGTCCCGCCGGAAAACCATCAGAACTGCAATCAAGCCGTCCATTTGCCATTTCTACCGACATAAAAAGCAGATTTTTGTGAACGGACAAATCTCCCTGTCCGCCGGGGCAAACAACCGAGGTTAAAAGTTTGGTCGCTGACGGATTGGAAATATCATAGATATTGAATCCGTAGAAATTGCCCATAAACAGGTGATTACCTTGAAAGGCAATGTCGGAATTTGCAAATGCCAGCGGGGCAAACGACATTTTGATTGCCGGAGGAATTGGCGCGTCAGGTGAAACACCCAATGCCTTTAATGCTTTGGCAACCATCGGACTATCCGGATCTACCCCGACGTCAAAGGCTGCCGGCTTTTTGAGCAGCGAAATATGCTTGATGCCAAAAGCCGCTTCGCCGGCATCAAAAACACCTGATTTAAGTTTAGTGCGCGGATCGTTGGGATTTGATCCCTTCATTCCGGCCGGTAATTTTGGAGCAGGTTCAGGCCCCTCCTGGGCGGGTGCCCCGATCACCAAACACCCAAATAAAATAAAGAAAACTGCTATCAAATTAAAAGTTTTTACTCGATTCATCATTTATCCTCTTTTGATTTTTTATCCAACATTGCCTGCATAATCTTGATTTCGCCTTTTTGTCCCGTGTCAACATCAGAGGCGAAATTAAAAAGTTCGGCATCCTGCCCTGCCCCGGCCGTTTCAAAAAGCTCTTTGACCATCACCAAAGCACCTTCGTGATGCTGAATCATTCCTCTCAAAAACAGACGATCAAATTCTGCACCACTGGCCTTTTTTAACTTCTCCATTTGTTTAGGAGTCAGCATTCCGGGCATCAATGCGTGACCGTCATGCTGCGAATTGTCGTCCGCCTTATCCGACATCCCTTTCATCGAAGTTTTCTCGCCTCTCAAAGTCAGCCAACGCTTCATAAAATTGATTTCGTCCGATTGCGATTGGCTGATTTTTGCTCCAATTAACCGAATTCCCTGGTGCTGTGTTCGCGACTGAATCATTGCCGTCATCTCGACCGCTTGCCCATGGTGCATAATCATGCCCTGCATAAACTCGATATCCTTGGCTGAAGGCGGCGGCAGTGTTGCCCTCGTTGACGAAGGCAGTATTCGAGTCGGTTGTCCCGGTGCACCCGGCTGCACAATTACCGGATTCGAACCCGACTGCTGGGCGGATAATGGCGACACTGAGAAACATAAGGCGGTGATGATTATTGAAAGTGTCTTAAACCTGATGCTAAAAGCAATTAATTTCATAGGGGTTAATTATTTAGAGATCGAAGTAAAAATTTACCACAATTATAGTCTCTCAGCTACCGTTAAGAGGTACAAATATAGGGCAAACGCATCTAAATTTTACTGACAAGAGAATTATTTGCTTCTTATAACTCTTTGTCGCATAGCGACTTAATGAGTTTATCTTCTTTATTTCAGGTGTCACTGACGTGACACTGACTTTTATTATCACTTTCCGTGCAATAAATTACACGGCTAAATTCAAATTGTCGCTCTGCGACATTTAAGGAAAAATTAGATGCGTTTGCCCTAGAGATTTGGAGCATTTCGAGGATTTTTGCGAAACGATTGTTTTAGTCAATGAAGGGAGCCTCGAAACACTTTTCATCAAAGATTTAACGACTGAAAAGATCGAGACCTGGTTTGATCTTTCGGCGTTTCAAGTAGTTGAAACTAAAACGCTTGGGCTGATTCAGACGAAACCAACCAGCCTCGAAAAGGTGGCGGCGAGAGACCTCCGCCGAGAACTCAAAGACGTTCCCCCGGCAGATGAAAAACTTGCGGAAATTTTGCACCTTTTGAAAGAGAAAAAAGCTGAAATGGAAAAGGCGACAGCGAAAGGAGGTTTAATCATAATTAACGGCGGGGCGGCAATGTCTTCGACAAAATCTTTTGGCAGTATTTTGGGCGGAATAATCGGTAGTCTGGCAGTTGGTCTTTTTGGCGCCGTCAAAAGTTTATTGGCAAGTGGCAGCGGTCCAGAAAGTTCTTCTTCAAATAGCGGGCAAAGTGGTTGGCAGAGTCCGGCGGGCAATCAGCCGAAACCTCCCGGAACACTTCGCAAGATGTTTATGAAGGCCATGTTTCAGTTGAAAATTGCGCAACTGGTTGGCCGCAAACAGGCGCAATATCTGGCCAAGATGATGGAAATGTTCGAAAACGGCGATTTGCAGGAAGCCCTCAAACACGCGATTCCGCTCGAAGATATGCAAGCCCTCAAGGAAATGTCGGAGCAAATACCTTACTTGGGTTTTTTGCGGCCGCGCCAGGATTTGAGCATCAATTACGGACGGCAAACGGCTTCGAGTTCGGCAGTTCATCTCGAAGATCAATGGTTTAATGATTTACGCCAACTTTATCGTCAGACTTTTGATCGTCTGGTCGCCCAAAACCGTCTCGAAGAAGCCGCTTTTGTACTGGCGGAACTTTTGAAAAGCAATCACGAAGCGGTCGAATTTTTAGAAAAACACGGCAAATATCGGTTAGCCGCAGAACTTGCCGAATCGCGTAATTTAGCGAAAGACATTATTGTTCGTCAATGGTTTTTGGCGGGCGAAAAACGCAAAGCCATTCAACTGGCTGTTTTGTCTAACTGCTTTGAATATGTCGTGACGCAACTCGAAAAACAAAATCATCCAAATGCCGCCGAACTGCGCGAAATCTGGGCGGAAAGTCTAGCCGAGAGCGGAAATTATGTGGCGGCAATCAATACAATTTGGCAGTTGAAGGGGAAACACGGACGGGCCAAAGATTGGATTGAAAAAGTTATCGAATTTGGCGGAGTCACTTCGGCTCAGATGCTGGCCAAAAAGGTGACGCTTTTCCCGGCGGCATTTGATGAAGTTAAAGCCAAATTGCTGGAACTTTTGTCCGAAAACACTGATGAGGCCAAAGAAAAACGGGCGGCATTTGCTCATGAAACGCTCCGACTCGTCCCAAATACAGAACTGCGAACGCTGACCCGGCCACTGATCAGAAAACTTTTGTCGGATATTTCTGAGGGAAGCTCTGTTTTTACCTCGACCGATTTAAAACGCTTGGTTGATCTGGCTCAGGATTATTCGTTGCGAACCGATTTGCCAAAAATTCCGGCCATCACGGTTAAAAAAGCTTCGGATATTTTCAAACTTGACATTGCTGCGAACGATCAAGGCTCAACCCCGGTGTTTGATGCGTGTCTCTTGCCTGACGGAAAAATCGCCGTTGCTCTCGGCGAAGCCGGTCTCAAAATCATTTCTCAGAAAGGCAAAACAATTGCTCATTTTGATCAGCCAACCGAGAAATTTATCGTTTCGGATTTAGGCACTAAAGCCATTTGTTTAGCCAAACGAGGGGAAGTTTGGCGGTTGGCAAAGATTGATTTTGTTGAACGAAAAGCAAGCTATTGGTGTGATGCAACTTTTGAACATTACTCACCAACCTTTGACGGAAACCTTTGGTTTATTGGGTTTAATGACGAAGTTTACGCGATTGAGACAACCGCCAAAAACTTTGAATCCGTCTGGCGGGTTTCGGAAATCAGCGGGCAAATTACGGAAATTAACCGTTCAAAGACCAAACTGATGTTGTTGATTTTTACCCATAAAGGCATCGAAAAATGGTGGTATGATTTGCCAGGTTTCACACTCCGAAGCCGAAACGAAACGAAGTTTTTGGAAATGGAAAATGAAAATCAATCCCTTTATTCGCTAAGTTCGTTTGTGGCTTATACAATTGTGACTATTGATGAAAAAAAGGAAGATTCGACTCTTTTTATTGCCAAAGTTTTTGATTACAATACCCAAATTGCCAGATTTAATTATTCAACCGCAACACTTCAACTTTTCAGGCCGCAAATTGTTGAGAATAAATACATAATTTCGCAGATGACTGAAAATACACAAATTATTACTCTCTACGAAACGCCTAATATCGAACTTGCTCAGTTTGTAACTTCAATAAAAGTGCGTTCTTCGGTCAGATTAGACGAAAAATTTCTAACTATCACCGACGAATTCGGGCGGGTGATAATCTTTGACCATCAGGCCAGAGTTTTGCGAAAGAATGTTAGAATTTAACTGAAATGTTCACACTTAAATTTGAATCAGGGACATTGATTTTATGATAAAATTTTCTCGAGGTGAAAAATGTCTGTTGTTATAACTATTTCAAGTAGAACTAAGTTAAATAA
>JANOEF010000179.1:0-5774 GCA_031413075.1 Acidobacteriota bacterium
GTAGCTTATCGAAAATGGGCGAAAACGTGACTTAGGCGATAACTTTAACGGATTTGAAAATTATGAAAACACTAATCAAAGACGGACGGATTGGAATGGCCGCGGATGATTACACGGCAGATATTTGAGGTAACTTTTTTATGAAAACAAACATTAAAAAAAATAGCTCAATTATTTTCATAGCCTTTTTATTTTCAATTTCTATCCTCGCCCAAAATTCACATATTCGCCTCAATCAAATCGGCTATCTCCTAAACGACTCAAAAAAAGCGATTGCAATTTCAAAAACTGAATTAAACGGTAGTTTTCTGTTAGTTGAAGCATCTACCAAACAAACCGTTTTCAAAGAAAAATTAAAATCCGTTCCGAATTCAAATTGGGGAAGCCCTTTTCAATTTACCTATCAAATAGATTTTTCCGCTTTCAAACAAACCGGTAGATTTTTCCTGCAATTAGAAAACCCTCAAATTATTTCACGCGAGTTTTCAATCGGCGCATACCCGAACTTTCAGGAGGACCTTCTCTTTTTTATGCGTCAACAGCGTTGCGGTTACAATCCTTATTTAGATATGGTTTGCCACCAGCGCGATGGACGGACAGTTTATGCACCGATTCCTGATGGGAGCTTTATTGACGCGAGCGGCGGTTGGCACGATGCGGGTGACCAACTCAAATATCTGATTACGGCCAGCAATGCGACAGCGCGGATGATGCTCGCTTTTGAACTTGAAAAAAATAAATTTGCCGACCAAGTGGACGATTACGGACGACTCAACCCCAATAATATTCCGGATGTTTTGGATGAGGCAAAATGGGGACTTGATTGGCTGGAAAAACTTCATCCGAAACCAGATTGGCTCTTTCATCAGATTGCCGACGACCGTGACCATAAAGGTTTCAAAATGCCGGACAAGGACAATGCTGATTACGGATGGGGAGCAAACAGCTATCGTCCGGTTTATTTTGCCGACGGAAAACCGCAAGGATTAAGAGAGTTCAAGAGTAAATCAACCGGTATCGCCAATATTGCCGGGCGTTCCGCAGTCGCCTTTGCAATGGCTGCTAGGATTTGGCGAAACGATCTGAAAGACTCGCCAAAAGCCGATGAATATCTCAAACATGCGGTTGAACTCTATCACTTGGGCAAACGCCAAGAGGGATTTCAGCAAGGAAATTCCTACGGGGCGCCGTATCGCTACAACGAGGACACCTGGGCTGATGATATGGAATGGGCGGCGGCGGAATTGTATAAAGTGACCCAAAAAAAGGCTTATCTCGAAGATGCCAGGCGCTACGCCAAAATAATCGGAGCAACTTCGTGGATGCAGCACGAGACGGCGGAACATTATCAGTTTTATCCGTTTATGAACGTCGGGCATTTTGCTTTATATCCGCTCGCAGATGCTAAAACAAAAGAAGAACTCGCCGGATATTACCGCGAAAACATTGAAAATATTGTTCGGAGGGCGAAAACGAATTCGTATCAAGTCGGTGTTCCATTTTTATGGTGTTCAAACAACTTGATCGTCAATTTCATTACCCAGGTTTTGCTCTACGAAAAAATGACCGGGGATTTACGGTTTCACGAAATTGCTCTGGCACATCGGGATTGGCTGTTCGGGCGCAACCCGTGGGGAACAACAATGTTCGAGGGGATTCCGGCAGGAGGAGAATTTCCGCAGGATACGCATCTGCCGACGGTTCAACTCTTAAAAAAACAAGTCATCGGCGGTTTGGTTGACGGTCCGATTTGGGCAAAAACCTATCACAATCTGATTGGTTTGCGCCTCAATGAACCCGATGAATTTGCCGAATTTCAGCCGTTGGAAATTGTTTATCACGATGATGTCGGCGATTATTCGACCAATGAACCAACGATGGACGGAACTGCCGACGCGATTTTGATGATGACAATGTTGAGCGGCATCAAGACTTCAGCCAAAACCAATTCTAATTTCAAATTCGAGCAAGGTGCAATTGTTCGCGGGGATCTCACGCAAAAGAAACTGGCTTTAGTTTTTACCGGTGATGAATTTGCCGACGGAGCGGAAACGATTGCCGAAACGCTGAAAAAGCAAAAAGTTAAAAGTTCATTCTTTTTGACCGGACGTTTTTATCGAAATCCGAACTTTCAAACGGCAATTTTGCGCCTCAAAAAAGACGGTCACTTCTTAGGCGCGCATTCGGACGCTCATCTTCTTTACGCTGATTGGAATGATCGAAACAAATTGCTCGTGAGCCGGGAGGAATTTGAAAAGGATTTGAACGAGAATTACAAATCAATGCAGAAATTCGGGATTAATAAAAAAAACGCATCGTATTTTCTCCCGCCTTTTGAATGGTATAACCAAACTATCAGCGATTGGACTTTGGCAGAGGGCTTGCAACTGGTCAATTTTACTACGGGGACAGGTTCCAATGCTGATTACACCACACCTTCGATGAAAAATTACGTTACGAGTGAAGCGATCTTTAACAAAATAAAGGCTTATGAAACTAAAGACCCGCACGGGGTGAACGGTTTTCTATTGCTTTTGCACATCGGGACAGATCCTGAACGCACCGATAAATTTTATCATCGCTTGAGTGAATTAATTGATTTTTTGAAAGCGAAAAATTATCAGTTGGTGAAGATTGAGGATTTGTTAAAATAGCTTTCAGCAGCAACAAATTGAGAAAAAACATTCTGAGTCCCGATACTTGAACTTTTTTCGCAAACAACGCATTATTGCGGTATTTTCAAAATCATTCAAATTTCAATTCTTTTGTTTATTTTTACCCATCTTTCGTGGGGACAATACCGCTTTGACCAATGGACGGCGGATAACGGGTTACCGCAAAATTCGGTTTATGCAATTCAGCAAACTCGTGACGGTTATTTGTGGCTGGCGACGGTTGACGGGTTGGTGCGGTTTGACGGGGTTAATTTTACAGTTTTTAATCGGAGCAATTCGCCCGGCATCACAAATAATCGCTTTATTTCGTTGTTTGAAGACATAAATGGTGATTTGTGGGCGGGAACGGAAGAAAGCGGGATTATTCGGTTGAAAAACGGTCGTTTTACAAATTATGGAGCTGAGCAGGGTTTGCCGTCCAAATATGTTTTTTTACTGACCAATAACGAAGCGGGAGATCCGACGGTGATTGATTTGGATTACAAAACCTATCGTTTTAATGATGATAAATTTGAACTGTATCAACCTCCGTTGTATTCGCAAAATTCGGTAATTAAAAAAAAAATCAACCCTGTTATTTGTGCCGCAGGAATATCGGCGATAAAAATTCGTTGTTTTTTGCGCGGCGGTTGGCTGGAGTTTGAAAATCCCGAAAATATCCCATTGAATTTTGTTAACACTAAAGCCGTCGAAGATAAACAAGGTAATTTGTGGATTGCTTTTCTGAATGCGGGACTTTACAAATATGCCCCGGACTCAAAACTGACAATCTATCAGCAAAAGGATGGATTGCCCGGAAGTCCGATATTTTTAGTTCCGGGCGCAGAAAAAGTTCGTCTTCTGACCAAAGACATTCAAGGCGCAATTTGGCTGACTGATTTGGAAACAATGAAATCCGAACTTGTGACCCGCCAACCGCCAAAATTATTTGATGGACTGGCACACGCCGCCGAAGATTCGGAAGGAAGCATCTGGATCGGCACGACCCGCGGCGGGTTATTTCGGATGCGAAAACAGATTATCACCGCCTCTTCAAAAGCCGAGGGACTTGCGGATAATAACGTTTATCCGATTTATCAGGATAAAAAAGGCATAATTTGGGTTGGCACGACCAACGGACTTTTCCGCTACGAAAACGGCTCTTTTGAGTTAGTTAAGGGAACTGAACGGTTTTATGTCGAAGCCATCGGTGAAACTCCCGATAATCGGTTGTTGTTTAATTCTTCGGATACAAGAATCGCCGGAGTTTTTGTTTTAGAAGGAAATCAAGTCAAAAGATTTGCTGTTATTACTGAATTTGGCACTACTGCTTTTTACACGGATCAAGAAAATTCGCTTTGGATGGGCGGAAATTACGGATTGATTCGGGTCAAAGATAGCATCAAAACTAAATTTGATGAAAAAGACGGGCTTGCGGGCAATGATGTAAAAATAATCATCGGAGACGGTGCAGGCGGAATGTGGATCGGCAGTTACGGCGGTTTGACGCATTACAAAAACGGCAAATTTGAAAAATGGACGCAAACTGAAGGTTTGCCAGCCCGCACGATTCGTTCACTTTATCTGGATTCAGAAAATGTTCTGTGGATTGGCAGTTACGATAGCGGTTTAGTTCGTTTCAAGGACGAAAAATTTACGCATTACACCTCGCAAATCGGGCTTTTTAATGACGGCTCATTTCAAATTTTAGAAGATGAGCAACGCTCATTTTGGATCAGCTCGAATCGGGGAATTTACCGCGTCAAAAAAGATGAATTAAACGAATTTGCGGAGGGGAAGCGCAGTTCAATCAGCTCGGTAGCCTACGGAAAATCGGACGGGATGCTCAACGCGGAATGCAATGGCGGACGTTCTCCGGCCGGAATCAAGGCGAGCGATGGGCGTTTATGGTTTCCGACTCAGGACGGTGTTGCCGTAATTGATCCGCAAAATGTCAAAGGCAATCCAAAACCGCCGCCCGTCATCATCGAAGATGTCAAAATTGATGGTAAATTTGTTTCGACGGAATCAATAAAATCCGAAATTCCCAATTCAGAGCCACAAATCCAAATCGTGCCGGGGCAATTTAATTTCGAGATAAAATATACTGCGCTGTCGTTTATCAATTCGGAAAATTTGCGTTTCAAGTATAAGTTAGAAGGTTTAGACCCCGATTGGATTGACGCCGGAACCCGCCGGACGGCATATTTTGCCCACATTCCGGCGGGCGAATACACTTTCAAAGTCATTGCCGCTAATTCCGACGGAGTTTGGAACGAAACGGGAACAAGTATAAAAATCAACATTTTACCGCCTTTTTATCGAACTTGGTGGTTTGCGATTTTGTCGTTCTTAATTGTCACTACCACCGTTTATTTTTTATACAAACGCCGAATTACTCAAATTGAACGCCAAAGACTTGCCCAGCAAAATTTTTCGCGTCAACTGATTGCGTCGCAGGAAGCCGAGCGCAAACGAATTGCCGCCGAATTGCACGATTCGTTGGGGCAGCGGCTGGTGGTTATCAAAAATTTGGCAGTAATGTTCTTGAGTGCGAAAAAACCAAAGGAAACAGACAAAATCGAAGAGATTTCAGCGGAAGCCTCAAACGCCATCAACGAAGTCAAAGCAATTTCTTACAATCTGCGTCCATATCAGCTTGGCCGCATTGGACTTACCAAAGCCCTCGAAGCCATCATCCGTTCCGCCCAAACTGCTTCGGAAATTGAATGGACGAGCGAAATTGACAATCTTGACGATTATTTTCCGAAAGATGCCGAGATAAGTTTTTATCGAATTGTGCAGGAATGCGTCAACAATATTATCAAACATTCAAAAGCAACCGCCGCCAAAGTTGAGATAAGTAGGAATGAAAATGTGATTAACCTTACCATCGAAGACAATGGTTCCGGTTTTGAAATGGACGATAATCCTAACAATCCAAAATCCAAAATCCAAAATCCAACATCAGGTGGTTTTGGACTGATCGGAATTACCGAACGGGCCGAGTTATTGGGCGGGAAAATAGAAATAAGAACTGCGCCGGGGCAGGGGACAATTGTAAAAATAATTGTCAAAAAAAGTTAAGGTTTGGCGGGCGCAGAGCAACCCTTCCAGACC
>JANOEF010000180.1:0-3953 GCA_031413075.1 Acidobacteriota bacterium
AATTCGATTATTTTTCACCGCAAACTCATTATCCGGTGAATTGTAAGGGGCACTCGGAACATACTTAATGTATGTTTGTAAAGCGTTTGAGGCATCGGAAGTTTTCGCCGCGCTTCTCATTTTTTGATAAACAT
The DNA here is from genome assembly GCA_031413075.1 of Acidobacteriota bacterium. GTDB lineage: Bacteria > Acidobacteriota > Blastocatellia > Pyrinomonadales > Pyrinomonadaceae > JAIBCC01. Next base: position 135 of record JANOEF010000180.1, read on the forward strand.
CGGGGTAATCTGTTTTCATTTCGTCGTCCATGAAACGAACCATGCCGCGCAATTCATCATCATCGTTGCGTCCTAAAACGCCTTGCTTTTTGAGATAATTATTAAGATTTGTTTGCCGCGACCCCTGCCAACTGATAATGCCGCGATTATAAGCATTATTTTTCGGGTCTGGATGTCCCTTGAAAATAGTTTCACGATTCCAGGCGTTTTCCCTCCCCAAATCACCAAGCATCGAGAGTCGGGCGGGTTCACTCCATCCGAGTTTTGACAGCTCGTCATCAACCACGCGGGCCACATCTTCGCCGTTGGTTTTGGTTTGCTTAACCGCAAATTTTGATAGGTCTGGTAAATCGTCAGGCATTACTGATTAAATCCTCCTCCATTGGCTTCAACGATCTGCCGGATTTCCTGTTCACTTTTGCCCGGAAAAGCGGATTTCAGTGAAGCGGGGTTTTTAAAGAACTTTCCCGAATATCTCCCGGAACCAGGGGCTGACACTTTTTGACGCTTAGTTGGACGAACGGGCGGTTTTAGCCCTTTTAGCTTTTCACTACTTTTTCTCATTTCCGCCCTGATGTTGTCTTGCTTTGTAATATTATCCCGTTGTTCCTTTTTTAATTTGGCGATTTCTGCTTTATCGCGTAGTGGACTCATTCCGGCAATTTGGGTTTCGATACGTTGATTTTCATCGAAGAGTGAATTTATCTCATCGTTTTTAGCCAGTACGTCGGCGGTCAGTCCGTTCTTTTCCTCTTCATGTTTATTGACGGCCTCTTTATATTTAACTTCGTCTTCGTCATCTTTTTCTTTATTATTGGCATTGAATTTTGTAACGTCTAAATTTATGGATGCCTGTCGCCATTTCTCTGCTGTGTCATTGGAAAGTAGTTGAGAACCCTTCACATAGACGGTTTTATATTTTGGGTTTCCGTTGTCATCAACCCCGTCTTGAATTTCATGTGCCTGTGGTTTTTCCAGCGGATTATATTGATATTCTCCATTCTCATCGAGCAAAAAATTCTCCTTTCCATTACCGTCTTTAACCACAATTCGACCCGAACCATCTTTAGCCGTAGCCCATGAAGCGTCCTCCCCTTTTGCTTTACGAAGTTCAAGCGCATATTTGAGCTTATTGAGGGCTTTTTGCGACTCTATTTCGACTTTTTGCTGAAAGACTTCTTTTTCTTTTTCAGGACGGCGTTGAATTTCATTGAGTTGGGCTAACCGATATCGTTCCGCTAAATCTTTGTCGTGCAAGGCTTGCAAAGGGGCAAATTTTCGATATTTATCCTCGATATTTTTCCGCTGTTTCAATTGTCCTAATGTTTCAATCTCACTTTGATCGTTAGGGTTAAATATTTTACTTGCGCCTTGCAAAGCTAAAAACAGCGCATTTTGCCAAGCTGGGATTTTGGGTTTTGCGGCTTGCGTGGCTTCGACATATCCTTTATAGGCTTCGTCATAAGGGTTTAATTTGAGATCCATTTCAGCCGGTTTCCATCCCTGGTTGGTGGGTGGTGTTACAGTTTGGTTTTGGGTCAGTTCTCCGGTATTTGCGGTGGGATCTTGCTCTATTTCGCGTCCGTAACCATAATTAGTTTGGTCAACCATCGGAGTTTGCGGCGTCGGTTCCTGATCGTATGGCGCATTAATTTGGTCCGGGCGATTCGGGTTGGAATAATTCTTGGGCTTTTCATCCGGCTGGATAAAAGGGAAAAGCGTTGCGTAAATGTTTTTATTTAGTCCGAGTGCCATAGCGTTTACTTCCAATTAATGCTCAATCTTTTTGACGGTTCCGACATAAGACAAGAGATTGTCCAGATCATCCTTAATTGCCACCGCATTTGTAATAACGAGGAAATCCCCTTTTCGGGTGGAATATTGAAAGCGCATCGTGAAATCTCGCTTTTCTTCAACTGCCCGTTCCCATTCTTTAATCACTTTATACCGGTCAACATCTAAAATATGCGAACGCCACCCTTTGCCCTTAACGTCGTCTAAACTGCGGTCACAGAGGTCTTCATAAGCCTGATTAACCCAAATACAATTACCTTGATTGTCGGTTTCAAAATACGCAATTTCGGCGTGGCGAAACATGGCACGGCGGGTGTTTATTTCAATGGTGAAAACATCTTTCAAAAGTTTGAGGTTTTCCCCGACTTCGCTTAATTTTTGACGCAAGGACAAATTACTTTCAAAAACGAGTTCTGCCCGAACCAAACCTTGCTCGTGTTGTATTTCCGCTAAAACTGTTGGGATATTGATAAAGGCTTTGACAGTATTTTTAGTATTTCTCATTTTTCCGTGAAGATATTTGAAATAACCAAAAACTACGCCGATTGAGCCGGCAATAGCAATAATAACCCCTAAATATTCGCTAATCTTTGCCAACAACGAGGTTGATTCGGGAGAATTTTCCATAGTGTTTTCCATTTTTATTCACGTTGGGTTTAATACCCCGTCAATTTGCTGCGGGATACAACCAAAATAGAATCCTTCCGAGTCTCGAAGGTTTTAGTTTTAAGAGAAGGCGTTCAATTATTTCCCTAAATAATTTTTAAGCGTTCTATAAACGACTTCTAAGCCTTTACGAAAAGCCGTCTCGTTACCATCGTCAAGGGCATCAACAGCAGGCGCAAGGGCAATCAGCACGTTTCCGAAAGCATCGTCACTTCCAGTTGTATTATCATCACGATTTTTAAAATAATTCCCTATTTTTATTAGGATAATCGGCAACAAACCCAATAACATTTTGGGCGATAAAGTTTTAAGCAAAAATTCCATAATTCCTCACTTTTGTGCTAAAATAAATACAGCCCGAAAAAGTGTTAGCGCACTTAATCGAGCCTAACCAAAGCATTTTCTGAATAAGAGAAAACAAAATGGCTACTGAAAAAATAACATACATTTGCGCTAACTGTCTCAAGCAGTTTGTCCCCAAATATGAGCACAACATTAATAAGTTTTGCTCTGTTTCGTGTCGCTATGAAATTAGCGTTAAAAATCTTGCTCCCCGGTTTTGGGAGAAGGTTGAAAAAACTGATACTTGTTGGCTTTGGACTGGCCAAATCTCTTCCAACGGTTACGGAGAAATCACCAGCAAAAGGAAGCACATTAGAGCGCATCGGCTCGCTTATGAGCTCGCCTTTGGCGAAATCCCTGTTGGTTTGTTGGTTTGCCACAAGTGCGACATTCGGAACTGCGTTCGCCCTGACCATCTTTTTCTCGGCACATCGCAAGATAATGCTATTGACCGAACCCAAAAAAGTAGAAATCCGCAAATCCCAACCGAACGACGAAGAAGTTACGCACCTCGTGGCGAAGCCGTTAAGCAGGGTAAACTGACCGAGAAAGAAGTCCTTGAAATACGTAAAGCGTATGTTCCCAATAAACACGGAAACAGCAAAACGGCACTTGCCAAGCGTTATGGTGTAAGCAGGGAGGCGATTAAAAATATTCTCAATGGAAAATCGTGGAAACATTTGGAGTGAATTTTTGAAATAATTGCCAACTTTGACCAGTAGCATCGGAAGCAAACCGAGTAGCAATTTTGGACTAAGACTTTTTAATAGAAACTCCATATTTATTTTTCCTCTTTTAGTTCTTCTAAATTTACTGCGCCCTCTATTTCTTCGGGTTTTAATTCATCCAAAGGTTTTGAGGTTGATTCTGTTGGTTGATTAATGACATTTGTGATGTCACCTTTTTCAGTATTTTGCTGTGACGTTGGCGGTTGTGCGATTCTGATGCCGATTGAAACTAATAAAGCATTCCAAGAATCTCGCGTCATATCTTTAATGAAAGGATCTTGATAATAGA
>JANOEF010000181.1:0-3371 GCA_031413075.1 Acidobacteriota bacterium
ATCAGAAATAAGATGCTGCATTTAGAAACTTTGCAGAAACGCATCATTAAGCCGCAGAGCGGCACAAAGAAAGTAGCCAGAGGTGCAACCTCTGGTTAGTTTGACAATATTTTCCGCGCCGGAGGTGCGAAAAGGTCAATCTCAGCGCATCTCCAATGCGCGAATTGGTGGTGACTGTTCCAGAGGTTGCACCTCTGGCTACTTTCCCAAAAAACGCTTTCAGCGCATAAATGAGTTTGAACACAGTTTCTAACCGCGTCATTTTATTTTTGACTTGTTACTTATCAATCTGAGCAGTCCGCACAAGAACTGCCTAAATTCATTAAGTCGCTACAAGACAAAGAGTTATGTGAAGAATGTAATTCTCTATTTAATGAAATTAAGATGCGTTTGCCCTATCGATGCGGAGTCATCTGTTGCGCCAGTTTGATACTTGTGAATAATGAATCATTGCTCAATTACAGAAATCCTGTAAATAACGACTAAAAAAATAATGTTTGATTATAATGTAACTTTAAATTACATTATAGATGCTTACCTAGTTAAGCAATCTTTGAAAGTCAGGAGGTGAATATGTCTGAGGACACATTACCGATTGACCAAGAAAAAAGAATCAAGACTCTGTTTCAAGCGGTTGGTGAATTACGACAACAACTTGGAACACTTGCTAGGCAAAGTTGGATTCGAGAGCAAGAAGTGAATGCTTTGCATTTTGAAGTTCACGCTTTACGTTTAAGAATCTTAGAACTTGAGGACGAACAAAGAAAAGGGTCGGAAAATCTCCAACCCTAAACTTTAATCTATATTTTTCTTGAATCAAGCAGGGGGTTTTTCCTAGAAATCCTCTGTACTTTCAAAGATAAACTTTTCTTAAAACGGAGTCAAGCAAAATGTTTATGGTAGATGAATTAAATCCCGAATCAATGCGGAAATATAGGCTTTATCTGAATTATTCGCAAGATAAAATCGCTGAATTGTTGGGTGTCAACCGTGTCTCCTACTCGCGTTGGGAAAACGGAGCGCAAACACCGGAATCGCCAAAAATGCTACGACTTGCCTTTGAAGCATTGTTAAATAGAAAAATCACGGCGGAGAGTAAAAACCTTTATGAAAAAACATTTCGCCAACAGACGGACGAAACAAGTAAAATTTTGGCAGATATTGACCAAATTCAAAAAATGCGTGTCAGAGGAAAAAATCACATAAAATAATTGACTTAGGAATAATGAATTACTGCTCAATCATCAAAATTGTATTTGAGGATCTGCCAACAGCTCAAACTCAAAATTCAAACCCATATTCCAAACCGTCTAATTCCGGAATCTCAAACATTCGAGTGGGCTACACTGATTGTGTTATACTGTGAAAAAGAAGGAGTAATTATGGCAACTCAAACTGTAAATCTTGATAAAGTTGGAAAGCAATTGGCTGAGTTGTTGGAAATAATCAAACAGGGAACCGAAATTGTTATTGCCCAAAACGGGAAGCCGATAGCCCGATTGGCATCTGTTGCGCCCGCGAAAAAGAAACGTATTCCGGGATTGAATCGCGGCACTATTTGGACAAGCGAAGATTTTGACGCGCCCTTAGCGGACGAATTCTGGCTCGGAAAAGAATGAACGTGGATTTGCTTTTTGATACGCACAGTTTTATTTGGTAGGCAGACGAACCGTCGAAACTTTCGCAGGCAGCATTAGTCGAATTGGAAGATGACAACAATCGTTTGTTTGTCAGCGATGTCAGCATTTGGGAGATGATAGCGCAAAGTATTGTCGAAAATTTTACAATCGTCACAGCAGACACAGAGTTTCCGGCTTATCCGGCAAACTTTTATGGTGAACAGACGAAATGAAAACGAAGAAAAACCCTATCTGATCGGCAAAACGCGAAATGATCGAAAATGAAAGAGGATGTCTGAAAAGTCTGGTTTCGTCGGTTTTGTCATCGAAGATGACCAACAACGTAGCGTAGCGAGCATCGCTACGTTGATTCAAAAAGGCAATTCGTCGCTGAAAGTGACGAACATAAAGAGTTGGATGTGCGACACTTACAGCGTCGAAACGCCTGAATATCAACTTCGTAGGGTTTCACCCAACGCTATATTGTTCGTCGCCATTGGCGACAGGAAACTTGGTTTTCAAAATAATTTTGGACTTTTCAGACAGCCTCTTTTTAGTTTGGAGAGAAAAAGCGAAAAATTCAGTGGTGGCAAAGATACCGTAAAGGTCTAAAATTTCAAGATTGACGAGATTACCGTTTTTGTCGAAACTGCGGATAATATCAGACTTTTATTGGCAACTCCCTAAAAGTTATGAGCCAAGTGAGATTTTTAGCGAAAAGTGACGATTGTGCCAAAACCTAGGCTACCTGCAGTTGCGGAGATTTCTGTTCTTCAATTAGTTTCAGAGCTTCGGCTTCGGTGATATTTTCCAAAAAACCGTCCATTTGCCAGCTATACATATATCCCTCAGGTTTCCATTCTCCATCTTTGTAGATTTCAGGCAATCCGCTTTGGAATCTTCCGATTGCCAGCACTTCCTGCGTTTCATCATCTACAGCTTTTACATACTGATATGTCATACTACACTCCTTTCGGTCTCTCAATCTTCTGCGCGATTGTTTTCATAGTTTCATTCAATTCCAATCGTTTGTTCAATGAAGTTTTCGGGTCTCGCTTTTCTTCATAAAGATTATGCGTTTCCGTTTTTACTCGAAAACTCGCTACGGTGTGGAATTGTAGCTCAAATTTCTGTTTTTGTGAAGAAATAACGGTCACATTGATTCCCCGATAACCGCTATCATATACCGTTTCTGCCGTCGCCCAAGCGTTCCAGATCTTTCGCAGTTTATAACCTCGGCTTTCCAGTTCGTTCAACACTTGGCTGTAACCATTTCGATAGTCGTCCGGTGAAAAAATCATTGTGTAGCGTAATGTGTCATTGTTTCGTTTGGCTTCTGCGGTAATCGAACTGTTCAATTTTATCGCGTTATTGCACAATTTATCTGTCAAACTATTTTCATCTTTGAATTTATTTTCTAAGCCTGTAAGTTCAGAATTATTCAATGCGGCGATTGATTTCAAATCTTTCGTAATCGCCGGCTCATTTTTTTGCGCCTCATCTAAAAGTTGTTTCGCCGCGTCCGAGGCCTTATTTTTGAAGTTGAGAATTTTCACATCATTTGATTCTCGCCCAATATTCTTATCCGCCAAAATCTTTGTTAAGTAATGAATCAGAAATAAGATGCTGCATTTAGAAACTTTGCAGAAACGCATCATTAAGCCGCAGAGCGGCACAAAGAAAGTAGCCAGAGGTGCAACCTCTGGTTAGTTTGACAATATTTTCCGCGCCGGAGGTGCGAAAAGGTCAATC
>JANOEF010000182.1:0-7762 GCA_031413075.1 Acidobacteriota bacterium
TATCGGGCAGGAACCCGGCACCGAAGAAGAGATCAAGGATTTTTGTGCCATCAATTACAATGTAACGTTCCCGATGTTTTCAAAACTTTCAACCAAAGGCGACGATCAGCATCCGCTTTACAAATATTTGACCGAAACAAAGCCCGAGACTGATGTCAATGACGGCGGATTAGAGGAAAAACTAAAAGGCTTCGGCTCAGTCCGCTCAACTCCAAGCGAAGTTTTATGGAACTTCGAGAAGTTTTTGGTCAGTCAAGATGGCGAGATCGTAGGTCGTTTTGCGCCTGACGTCAAACCTGATGATGAACGGCTTTTGGCAAAATTGAACGAAGAGTTAAGCACCAATGCACAATTTACAATGGACAATGGACAATAAATAAAACCCTAAAACCAAAGTGGCTCAACTATTTGCACACTTTTCTTAATTTTCAATATGTCGCAAAATTTTTGCTGACCTGCTTAGGTGAAAAATTGAAAATCGTTTCGCCGGAATGGCTGGTCATTCTCAAACAATTGGCTGGCCGCGGCAAAGATGAACTTGATGTACTTTGGCTTTTGCGGAGGGAGGGGTTGGTTGATAGGGAAAAGGTGAAAGAATTAGTAAGGCAAGTTTTTGGTCGTTTTGCCTTCGTTCTAATCGAAGATTTGGAAGCCAATTTTCTTTATGCCGATGTGATGAAAGCAAAGGATGAGAAAGGCGAATAAGCGTTATGGAAAAAAGAAAACTTGGAAAAACTGATCTCGTCGTTTCCCGGCTTGGTTTCGGCGGGGCGGAACTTGGGTTCGTGCCGAATGTAAAGCAATCGGATGTTGATATTTTACTCAATTCCGCACTCGATTCAGGCTTGAATTTGATTGACACGGCCGCCGGCTATTTATCCAGTGAAAAAATGATCGGCGAAGCAGTCAGCCATCGGAGAAAGTCATTTTACCTGATCAGCAAATGCGGCGCGCTGGACGGGTTTACCCGGGAAGATTGGTCGAAAAAAGGAATTTTGGAAACCATCGAACAAAGTTTGCGAGACTTGAAAACCGATTATCTCGACATCGCTCAGCTCCACAGTTGTTCAGCCGAAGTTTTGCGTCAAGCCGATTGTATCGAAGGCTTGCAGCGGGCGCAAGAAAAAGGCTACACCCGCTATCTCGGATATTCGGGCGACAACCATGATGCGAAATTCGCGCTCGACATGGGCATTTTTGATACTTTGCAAACGTCAGTTTCGGTCGCTGACCAATTGCCGATAGAGGATAATATCAAACTGGCAATTGAAAAAGGAATCGGCGTGATTGCCAAAAGACCGATTGCCAACGCTGTTTGGCGCAATGCCGAAAAACCGGCGGATGCCTATCATCATCCGTATTGGGAACGAATCCAAAAGTTGCGTTTTCCGTTTTTGCAAAAATCATTGGCCGAATCTATCTCGACTGCCTTGCGTTTTACTCTTTCAATTGAAGGGGTGACGACTGCAATCGTCGGGACGACTCAGCCAAGTCGTTGGCAGGAAAATGCCGAATACGTGGCGATGGGGAAACTTTCGGATGATGAATTTAACGAGATCCGCGAAATTTGGAAAGAAACCGCGGACGAAACTTGGATAGGAAAAACTTAAAAGGATAAAAGGTAAAAGTGAAAAAGTGAAAAAGTGAAAAAAAGTTTTAGTTGCATTTAGACAATTAACTCTTTCACTTTTCTACCTTGACACTTTTTCACATAAAAAAATATGAAAGCAATCAGAGTTCACGAATTAGGCGGAGCGGATAAATTAACGCTCGAAGAAATAGAGAAACCGACTCCAAAATCGGATGAGGTTTTAATTAAAGTGGCGGCGGCTGGGATCAATTATGCCGACACCATGATGCGGAGCGGAAACTATTTGACCAAACCCGAATTACCGTTCACGCTCGGCTACGAGGCGGCTGGAACGATTGCGGAATTAGGCGAAAACGTCAAACATCTGCAAATTGGTCAGAGAGTTTTAGCCACCACCCTCAGCGGCGGTTACGCCGAATTTGCGACCGCCAAAGCCAATACCACGATGCCGATTCCGGATGAATTAGGGTTTGGCGAATCAACCGCCTTGCTCGTCCAGGGGTTAACTGCTCTCGGGTTATTAAACGAGACAAAGGCCGGCGAAACAATTCTTATCCACGCGGCAGCCGGAGGAGTCGGCACTTTGCTTGTCCAGTTAGCCAAACATAAGGGATTGAAAGTAATCGGAACGGCTTCAAGCACGTCTAAACTCGAAATAGTCGCCAACCTTGGTGCGGACATCTGTATTAATTACAGCGAAGACGATTGGACTGACGAAGTCTTGCAAGTAACTGACGGCAAAGGGGTTAATTGGTTGATTGAAATGGTCGGCGGCGATATTGTGGCCCAGAATCTGAAGGTTTTGGCAAAACACGGAACAATGTGGATTTACGGAGCCGCCAGCGGGCAGGATTTCAAAGTTTCAGTTTTAAGTCTGATGGCCAAAAATCACATCATTCGCGGTTATTGGCTGATGAATGAATCAATCGAAAATCGCATCGCCTTTACCAAAGCACTTTTGGGACATCTCAAAGAAGGACGATTGAAGATTCAGGTGACCGAGTTTCCTCTCGAAAAAGCTAAAGAAGCACACGAGGCGATTGAATCAAGAAAAACTACTGGAAAAGTTGTGTTGACAATTTGATAAGTCATCACGAAAGAGAGCGAACCGACTCAAAAGAGTGATTCATTGATAAATTAGCTAACTAAAGTAAATGAAAGTAAAAGGTAAAATTATCCTCGTCACCGGCGGGGCTAACGGGATCGGCAAAGGACTCTGCGAACGATTTGCCCGCGAAGGCGCGAGAAAAATTATTGTCACCGATATTGATTTGGACAAGGCAAGTGAGGTTGCTCAAGAGGTTAAAGGACTCGCTTATCAGCTAGATGTCAGTCAGGAAGCACAGGTTCAAACGGTAGTTTCGGAGGTGCTGGAAAAATTTGCCCGGATTGATCTGGTTGTCTCAAATGCCGGTATCGGCGGAGACGAAGGTTGTCTCGAGGTTTCAAATGAGAGTTGGCAAAATATTTGGGAGATCAATGTTTTGTCGCATCTTTATGTGAGCCGGGCGGTTATTCCTTCGATGCTTGAGTTCGGCCAAGGTCATTTCTTAATAACTGCCTCGGCCGCCGGATTACTGACCTATCCGATGGCTGCACCTTACGCCGTCACCAAACACGCGGCTGTCGCTTTTGCCGAATATCTGGCGTATTCCTATCTGGATCAAGGGATTAAGGTTTCGTGTTTATGTCCGCAAGGCGTTAAAACAAATTTGATTGCGACACCCGAAGGCGAACCCGAAAGTTTTTTGATGGAAGAAGCGATTGAGGTCGAAGACTGTGCCGAAGCAGTAATGAAAGGATTGGAAAGCGAAGAATTTTTGATTTTGCCGCACAAAGAAGTAGCTGAATTTATCGTCAGCAAAGTTTCAAATTATGATAAATGGCTTGGTTGGATGAGCAAATTGCGCCAAAAAATTATTGCCGAAAGAGTAAAATAAGCACCAATGCACAATTAACAATGGACAATGGATAATGAAGAAAACCCTTATCTGTCTGCAAAATAATCATTTAACCAGGTTTTCTGAAGGTTCATTATCTCTCATAATTATTGCTTACCTGCTTAGTTTAGTTACAAACAACAGAATAACGAGAAAAGGGAGTTAAAATGACAACTTTATTTGATAAATTAAAAATTGGAAAACTTGAAATAAACAATAGAATTATTTATGCGCCAATGACCCGGAGCCGGGCCAACGACGAAGGTGTTCAGCCGGATATAGTGGCGAAATATTACGCTCAACGGGCGTCGGGGGGACTGTTGATCACCGAGGCAGTCAATGTCTCACCGATGGCAAAGGGATATGTCCGCACTCCCGGAATTTATACCACGGAGCAAATTGAATCGTGGCGTAATGTGTCCGAAACTGTTCATGCCGAGAGCGGCAAAATCTTTTTGCAGGTTTTTCACACGGGACGAATTGCTCTACCGGATTTTTTACCTGATCATACCCAACCTGTTGCCCCAAGCACGGTGAAGGCCAACGGTCAAAACTATACCGATCAAGGAATGAAAGAGTTTGTCGAACCACGGGAATTAACCACAGCAGAGATTAAGCAGATTGTCAGTGATTTTGGACAAGCAGCAAAAAATGCAATCGCCGCCGGCTTTGACGGGGTGGAACTGCACGGTGCCAACGGCTATCTGGTTCATCAATTTTTGGGTTCAAACACAAATCTGCGGACCGATGAATATGGCGGTAGTTTTGAAAATCGAGCTCGCTTTTTGTTCGAAGTCTTAGCAGCCATGATCGCCGAAATCGGCTCTGACAGAGTGAGTGTCAGACTCTCGCCGGCGGGGCAATTTAATGATATGCAGGAAAGGGATGCCGAAGAACTTTACAAATATGTTTTAGGCGAATTAACCAAACTAAAACTGGCCTATTTGCATATTGGCACATTTGATTTTTCACAAGACTGGCACGCCATCTGTCGTCCGTTCTACGATGGAGTATATTTTGCCGGTGTCGGATTTACCAAAGAAAGGGCAGAAAAACTTTTGGCTGACGGAGGAGCAGATGCCATTGTTTTCGGAACGTCATTTCTGGCAAATCCGGATTTGCCGGAAAGATTCAAAAATAATTGGGAACTGAACAAGCCGGATGAATCAACTTTTTATACGCCGGGTGAAAAAGGCTATACGGATTACCCTTTTTATGCTGATAAAAAAACTGCCTAAAAAATGAATATAAAGAATCCAATTCAAGCAAAATACAGAATTGCAGTTTTAGGAATCGGCGGAGTCGGTGGCTATTTCGGAGGGAAACTAGCCGCCCATTTTGCCGGTTCAACAAATGTCGAAATCATTTTTGTCGCTCGTGGCGAAAATGCTAAAGCAATTAAAAGCAGAGGGTTAAAAGTTGTTACGAATCAGGAAGAATTTGTTGCCAAACCGTCTTTAGTAACTAGCAAAGCAAAGGAGATTGGCAAAGTTGATGTATTTTTGATTTGCACAAAAGCTTACGATTTAGAGGAAAGCATCGTCAAATATCAAGATTGTGTCGGCGCTCAGACGGTAATTTTGCCGTTGCTCAACGGAGTCAATCACGCCGAAACAATTCAGTCAATTTTACCGAAGGCCGAGGTTTGGAATGGTTGCGTTTTTATCGTTGCGAAACTGTTAGAAGCGGGCGTTGTCAAGATAGATAGTGAAATCAGACTTTTGCAATTTGGTTCAAATGACCTAACGCGGTCAAAAATGGATAAATTTGCGGAAGTGTTGAAGGAAAGCGGCGTGGATGTTCAATTATCCGAAGACATTGACAAAACGGTCTGGGAAAAATTCATTTTCATATCCGCCCTGGCGACGATGACTGCTTACGCAAATCAACATGTTGGCGAATTGGTTAGGTCATCTGAGAGTTTAGAATTAGTTTCGGACTTAATTTCGGAGGTGACAGCGATTGCCCACGCTAAGAAGATTAATGTCGCCGAAAATATTGCCGAAATCGCCTTGAATCGGATAATATCTTCGCCGCCGGAATCTACCTCGTCCATGCATCACGATTTTAAGAAAAAAGGTAAAACAGAATTGGAAACTTTGACCGGTTATGTCGTCAGAGAAGCCGAGCGCTTAAATCTCTCGACACCGGTTTATCAAAGACTTTATCAGGAACTCAGGACAAAAGGTTAGTTTATGAGATACAAACTTTTAGGAAAAAGCGGGTTACGGGTTTCCGAAATTTGTTTAGGAACCATGACTTTTGGCGAAGAATGGGGTTGGGGGGCCAATGCCGACGAAGCCCGGGCCATGTATAACACTTTTCGTGAGACCGGCGGTAATTTCATTGATACCGCGAATATTTACACCGGCGGCACCTCTGAGAGAATGCTCGGCGAATTTATGGAAGGACATCGGGATTCAATCGTCTTGGCGACAAAATTTTCGAATTCAGGTGTCATGGGCGATCCAAACGCCGGCGGAAACAATCGGAAGGCAATGATGCGGGAAGTTGAGGCCAGTTTGAAGCGGCTCAGGACCGATTATATTGATCTTTATTGGCTCCATATTTGGGATCAACTGACCCCGATCGAAGAGGTTATGCGCGGTTTTGAAGATTTGGTTAAAAGCGGTAAGGTTTTATATGTCGGAATTTCTGATGCGCCCGCCTGGTATGTAGCGCGGGCCAATACTCTGGCTGAACTGCGCGGCTGGTCATCGTTTATCGGTTTGCAAATAGAATACAGTTTGATCGAACGCACCCCAGAACACGAACTATTGCCGATGGCCAAGGAATTAGGTTTGACGGTTACGCCCTGGTCGCCGCTGGCGGGCGGCATTCTGGCCGGAAAATACCTGAATATGGAATCCGACGAAGCCAAATCAGGTCGGTATGGTTCAGAGCAGATGAAAGTTGCTTTGGTTCCTGAAAAGGACAGAATAACCCGGATTGCCGAAGAAGTCGTTAAAATCTCTCAGGAACTCAAGGTCTCAGCCTCGCAAGTTGCTTTAGCCTGGATCAGACACCGGGATTCAAACATGATACCGATCATTGGCACCCGCAAATTGGAACAATTAAAAGATAATCTGGCGAGTTTGGAAGTTAAATTGTCGGACGAACAAATGAATCGCCTGCATGAGGTCAGCCAAGTGGCACCGATTTTTCCAAACAGTTTTTTTCAAAAAGATTTTGTGCCGACCTTTGTTTATGGCGGTCTGCGCGATAAAATTGATGCTTGAATTTTATGAAATACAAAAAACTGGGTCACAGCAATTTAGAAGTTTCCGCAATTGGATTAGGCTGTATGGGAATGTCCGAATTCTACGGCGAAACGAACGAGTCGGAGTCAATCGCCGTCATCCATCGAGCCTTAGAATTAGGTCTCAATTTTCTCGACACAGCCGATATGTATGGCCCCTTTACGAACGAAATTTTAGTCGGTAAAGCCATCAAAAATCGAAGAAAGAAGGTTGTTTTAGCCACCAAATTCGGTATCATGCGCGATGAAAAAAATCCAATGTCGCGTGAAATTAACGGCTCGCCTGAATATGCCCGAAAATGTTTAGAAGCCAGTTTGAAACGTCTAAATGTGGACTTTATTGATCTTTACTATTTGCACCGGGTTGATCCAAACACCCCTCTCGAAGAAACGGTTGGCGAAATGTCGCGGTTTGTCGAGGAAGGAAAAGTTAGATTTATCGGGCTTTCCGAAGTCTTGCCCGATACTCTGAAACGGGCACATAAAATTCATCCGATTACGGCTTTACAATCCGAATATTCGCTCTGGACCCGAGAAGTTGAGGAAAACGGCGTGTTGCAAACTTGCCGCGAGCTGAACATCGGTTTTGTCCCGTTCAGCCCGCTTGGGCGTGGTTTTTTGACTGGTCAAATTAAACAAATAAGCGATTTAGAGGCAGATGATTACCGGCGAATTTCTCCCAGATTTATGGGCGAAAATTTTGCTAGAAACTTTGAGCTGGTCGAAAAAATTAAAAAAATTGCTGAAGTAAAATCTTGCCCGCCTGCCCAGGTTGCCCTGGCCTGGGTGATGGCAAACGTGCTGATCGAATAAACGCACATCATGATGATCAGGACATACCAGCGCTGTCCCAGCGACGATACGTCATCCGCCTTGATAGGTTCGATCCGTGGATTGCTCGCCATACTCATTCCCCCTCAGGTCTTGGCCAATTCTGGCCCTAATATGCTACGGAGCGGATCAAGATAGGGG
>JANOEF010000183.1:0-2400 GCA_031413075.1 Acidobacteriota bacterium
AAACTGTTTTTCAAATACAAAACAAAGCGATGTGCAAAAATGTTTCCGGGAAAATTTTAAAAATGACAGGGTTTTTCGCAAAACTGCGCGTTAATAGTTGAAGCTTGAAATAGTTGAAATAACTTGAAATAAAAGGATAGGCAAAGGGGATTATAAATTTAGCAGCGAAAAAGTTTTTGAACAAATTGAAAAATTATTTCGTAAAAACGTTTTAGAGTTTAGCAAAAAGAAATAATTTTTCAGTCTAGGATTTGTAGTTAGTTCTTTGGAAAATAAAATCGGTGCCGGGAAGCACACATCCAGTTATCTATTCTTATTCCGCAGTAAATATCCGCAGTTATACTACTTTTTATACCATTCTTTTGTGATTCCCGGCACCGATTTTATTTTTCTATTTTTGGTGCCCAATGCAGTTCTTTGAAACCTGCACCCAGTAATCTCAAATATCAAAGCTCAAGTATAGCAAATAAAGCTATTTAGCTACTTTTAAAGGAGGCGCTTACCGGGCGCTTACCGACGGACTAAATCTTCGGTGTAAAGTTCTCGATAAACCCGGTAATTTCCCATGACTTTGAACACATAATTTTTACTTTCGGCAAAACCGACTTCAGCCGTAAAAATGGCCGGCTCTTTCGGGTTTGAGCGATTGAGCCAGCGAAGTGCGTTATCCTCGCCCCCGTTATAACTTGCCGCTACCGCTTCGTAGAGATTGTTAAATTCTTTTTTCAGTGTCGTCAGATAGAGACTACCGATTGCGATATTGACCTCTGGGCGATACAAGTCATCATCTTTCAAATTTGGAAAACCGGCTTGTTTGTTATATTTAATGGCAGTGTCCAGGACGAGCTGCAATAGTCCGCGGGCGGCAGCCGGCGATTTAGCGTTAGCCCGAAAACTACTTTCCTGTTTCATAATAGCCAGCACAAAACGCGGATCAACACCTCGCGCTTTGGCATTTCGCAATAATTCTGACCGATAGGGAGCCGGATAATCTTTCAACAGACTGGCGGAAGAAGATTTGACGATTGGTTTAATTTTGGCCCCGATTTTGCTTAAACGCTCATTGGCCAAACCTCCATAATATGAATTTAGTAGATTGGGGATTGACGAATATACTGCGATTGCTTCGTCTTTTCGTCCGAGTTTTTCGAGCGCAAAGGCTTTCAAATAAGTAGTTTCATCCGTGCTGGTCATCGAGTATGTAAAATTCCTCAAAGCCATCAAAGTATCAGTCGTGATCAATGCTTTATCAAATTTTTGTTGGAAAAACTCCATCCGCAGTCGAGCAAAAAGAGCATTGGTCTCAATCGGTGTTCCGATAAAACGCTGACGGGTTTTTTCTACCCAAAGATTAGCTTCGTCATATTTTTTCGCCTCTCGCAGAGCGTCAATAATATTTAGATGTGACGAATCAATTTTTTCGCCGGTCGGGAACATGATTGTATATTGCTCATATGTTTTGGCGGCCTCGGCGTTTTTGCCCAGACGCACCTGGCAGGCCCCCTTAAAAGCTAAACTTTCACGCCCTTCTTTGGTAAAAGCAAAGTTTTTTATCGCATCGTCAAAAAACGTAATGGCCAGCGCATATTCGCGTTCCCACATAAATGAACGTCCGATGCCCAGATAGGCTTTCGGCAAATTGGCATCATTCGGGTAATTCTCGATCAATTTTTGCCAATGTTCACGGGCGTTCGGAAAAACCCGATTGGTCATATACACATCGGCTCGAAAGGCATGTTCGCCGGCCGTCAGCAAGAGTAGCTTTCCGCTTGCATCGCGGCTGTTGCGATCCTGTTCGCGAATTCGGGCGAGCGCCGCATCGCTAGAGGGTTGGGCGAATAGAATGCCCATTGAAAAGATTAAAATGCCGATTGATAGGGTTAGTTTTTTCATGGTTTTTTACAGCTTTGGGAGAAAAAGAATAACGCATTTTTAGACGTCAGAAAAATCAGAAAGGTTGCGGAGGGATTAACCTGCCATCCGCATAAAGAGCGCGTCGGTCGAAATTTTCTTGTTCAAATTAACGCTGAAATTTTCGCGTAAAGTCTCAATTTGGGTCAGCCAGCCGGAAAGTTTATCTTTTTTGGCAGTTTTCGCTAAAGCTTTGAGTTGAATAATCAAATCCGAATTTACTAAATTTTGCGCCGTTTCATTCAAACAGAGTGTCCAAACATCGTGAATCAGAGTTTGTAAAATATCCAGATATTCAAGGTAAAAATCTTTGTTTTTAGCATCGTTCATTTCTTCGGTAGTTCGCAGCAGCGTCGCCCGGTTTTGACTAACAATCAGACTTTCCATCACTTTGAGCATCGTCTCGCGTTGTGACCGGAACTTGTCCAGATTCAAACTTAAGGCGCGCCCGATACTCCCATTGGAGAGTTTTGAAAGCAATTTCGCATC
>JANOEF010000184.1:0-3313 GCA_031413075.1 Acidobacteriota bacterium
TTTTACCTCGCCATTCAGATATTCAACCGTGCTTGAATCAACATCCACGTTTTGCGATTCGATGTCTGAAACCAGAGTTGCCGCCAAACCGCTTCTTTCCAAAAATAGTTGCGCGGTGGCGTAAGTGCCGGTCGCGGCAATCAAACGGGTGAACAAATCCCGACGATTCAATTTGCGAAGACGATATTCTTCAACAATATTTTCGATATTTTTTTCCATAATTTTATTTTCCTGTTTCAGAGATTATGACTTTTTTATCAAGAAAACTCAACAAAAAAGATTTCGACAAGTTATAATTCCCCAAATGGTTTTTTCTATTCAAATAAACAACTAAACTTACAAAATCAATATCGAAAATCCGCTTGATATTTCGATTTCACTTGTTTTCAGATTGTGATAAAATCAGCCATTATGACAGTAACACTTGAACTCGAACCCGAAGTTGAATTGACGGCAACCGAACAAGCCGCCGAAGAAGGTTTGCCATTGGCGGAATACGTCGAATCGGTGGTCAAAGAGGCCATTCTCAAACGCCGAAGAGTTCGGCAATTATCCGAAAAATCCTTTGACGAAATCCTGAAACCTTTCCGCGATGAAGTCGAGGCAAGCAGTATTACCGATGATGAATTAGACGATTTGTTTCGAGAGGCGCGACGAGAAGTTGCCAAAGCACGGCGCAATAAATGAAAGATTCGGTTTTATTTTTGATGCAGTCTTTGATTGCAACGTCCATCTGCAAGCAGCTTCACGCGAAAAAAGTGTGGCAGCAGAATGTCTGCGATTGATTGAAAGAGGTTTGGTTCATCATTATTTGAGCGAAGAAACTCTCGCGGAAGTTGAAGATGTTCTAAACCGCCCCGAAATCAGAAGTTATTTCAAAACTTTAACCGATGAAATTGTTGAAGCGTTTCTTTTGAAACTGCGTAGAAACTCGAAAATTATTCGCCTAATTCCAAAGAAATTCAGCTATTCACGCGACCCTGATGATGAACCGTATGTCAATCTCGCTATCGAAGCCAAAGCCGATTACCTTGTCAGTCGTGATAATGATTTGCTTGATTTAATGACCGATTATACTGTCGAAGCCAAAGAATTTCGGCAAAGATTCAGACCTTTGAAAGTGATTGAGCCAATCGAATTTCTGCGGATTATCCGAGAAAAAGAATTGTCCTTAAACCCGTAAATTGAAATGATTCTTTCAATTAAATTCCATCATCAAACCTCCCAAATTGACGCGGCGAATCCGCTTGATATTTCGATTCCGCTTGCCTTTAATGATTTACAGCCAAATATTTACGGCGTCGAACATGCCGCTTCCAAAGCTTATGAAGACTCATATTTTGTCGGTGACACGCGGCTCGGCGGGAGTTGTAATTTTGAGAATATTTATCTCAATCCGCACTGTAACGGGACGCATACCGAATGTGTCGGACATCTGACAAATGAACGGATTTCGGTTCAGGAATGCTTGCAAGAGGCGTTTATGTTGGCGGAATTGATTACTGTTTCGGCGGAAAATGCTTTAGAAACAGATGACACTTATTCGGTTAAATTAGATGAAAATGACTGGATGATCACTTTACGGTCAATTCAAAATTCAAAATTCAAAATTCAAAATTCAAAAGCTTTAATTATCAGAACTTTACCCAACGATGACAGTAAAAAATCGCGTGATTATTCCCGGCAAAACCCGCCTTTTTTTTCGCTCGAAGCAATGCAATTGATAGTCGAATCGGGTGTCAAACATCTTTTGGTTGACATTCCTTCGCTCGAAAGATTGCACGACGAGGGAAAACTTGCCAATCATCGAATCTTTTGGAACGTCGAGCCGGGAGCATCTGAAAAAAACGCGCAAACTAGGCTGAATAATACAATTACGGAAATGGTGTATGTTCCGGATGAAATTAGGGATGGCGAGTATCTGCTAAATTTACAAATCGCCCCATTTGTCTCGGATGCCAGTCCGAGCCGGCCGCTTCTTTTCAGATTATTGAATTAAATAGAAATTATTTTAGCGGTCGTGCAACCAATTTTTTGGATTCCTCGTCAAAAAAAGTAGTTAGACTAGCTTTTACAAAAGAATAAAACGCCGGTGGAAAGCATTCAATATTATGATTTCGAAGTTTTTCGCCTTGATGTCCAAAATGAGCAGTTGATAAAAAGCAACCAGCCGATTCCGCTCACACACAAGGCCTTTAAAACATTGCTTATTCTTGTCCAAAATTATGGACACTTAGTCAAAAAAGAAGATATTATTTCTGAAATTTGGCATGATAGTTTTGTCGAAGAAGCCAATCTCACTCAACACATCTACATTTTGCGAAAAACCCTTGGTAATAATTCGCAAGGCAAACCTTTTATCGAAACCATTCCCAAACGCGGTTACACTTTTCAGGCAGAGGTTAAAATTGTCAAAATTGCCGAAAGCTATGTCACGGTCGGGTTAGCTTCGAGGCGGTTGTTCGATGACAGCGTTTTGAATGAAGAGATTCTTTTTGTTAAAGATGAGTCGCAGCAACCGCCTTTTTTGGAAAATAATGGCAATCTGCATCTGTTGGAAGATTCGGATGATGATGACAAAATTCAAAAAAGCGGTCTCAGCTTCGGTTCGCTCTGGATGTCGTTAGCGATTATCGGATTTTTAATGACCGCATTTTTTTTATATCAGTCTTTTCGTAATTACATTGCCGCGACTGATGAGAAGTTAAAATCAGTCGCAGTCTTACCGTTTAAGCCAATCGAAGCGGAAAGTTCCAATGCCAAACTGGGTTTTGGGATGGCAGATGCAGTTATCACCCGTTTAAGTAAATTGCAAAAAATCCCGGTCCGCCCGACCAGCGCGATTTTTCAATATACCGATAAAATAGTAGATCCGATTGCTGCCGGAAGGGAACTCGGAGTTGATTCGGTCCTCGAGGGAACTGTTCAACGTGACGGCGAGCGAGTCCGGGTTTCGCTCAGACTGATCAGAGTCAATGACGGTAAAATCCTCTGGGCAGAAACTTTTGACGAAAAATTCACTCATATTTTTGCTTTGCAGGATTCGATTTCAATCAAAGTTGCCGATTCGCTTTCCATCAACCTTTCAAATCAGCAAAAAGAACAATTGGCCTCTGATTCTTCTTCAAATACAAAGGCTTATGAGGCCTATCAACTCGGTATTTACTTTTGGAACAAACGCTCAAAAGAAGATTTGGAAAAAGCTGTCACTTATTTTCAGAGAGCCGTCGAAATTGATGACCGTTACGGACTGGCCTACGCGATGTTAGCGGATTCTCACAATCTGCTCTATTACTACGGATTCACCGTGAAC
>JANOEF010000185.1:0-6571 GCA_031413075.1 Acidobacteriota bacterium
GGGTGTCATTAAAAGTGTGACTTTTCAGGCGAAAAATGAGTAATTCTTGTGAGAGTTGAGTGTTGCCTGACTTGAGCGGGGGCAGAGCCACCCTTCCTCACCTGTCATTTGTGTGAGCTGGTCCTTTGCCTCTTTTACTTGAGTTCAAGCTGAAGATTGACCACTCAAGTAAAAGAAATTGGCAGTCGGGAAGGGTTGTTCTACGCCCGCTTTTCTCAGGCTGAGTCACACTTTTAATGACACCCCACAGATTTGGTTGGATATTCATTCTTTTGCTGAGGTTTACCGGAGTATTATGATAGAAAATTTGGCGAAACGGTTTTTAGTCAAGAAAACGATTTTGAACCTGAACTTGGCGTCAATCAAATAAGTTCGACCAAAGACTAAAACGATTCGTCAAAAGATTTGGAGAAAGTTTTTATGAAGGCATTTATCTTTTGGCTACTTACTTTTATCTTCTTAACTATGTCATCCTGCACCTTTGGCCAAGGATTTGGACGCGGGACAAACGCGGTCGCAAAAGTAATTAACGTCAACGGTGTCAGTCGGAACTATTACGTTTTTGTTCCAACCGGTCTGCCGAATGACAAAAAAACACCACTCGTTTTTGTTTTTCACGGCGGCGGCGGCGGCAACGCACTGCAAATGGAACGATTTTCAAAATTTAGCGTTTTGGCGGAAAAAGAAAAATTTATCGCCGTTTATCCCGATGGACTCAACAAAAATTGGAATGACGGGCGCGAAATGTCACAGGCAGACGATCTTTCGTTTGTCAAAATGATGCTTGATTCGCTCAGCAAAGATTACAAAATTGATGAAAAGCGAATTTTTTCGACCGGGATCTCCAACGGTGCATTTTTTTCAAACTATATTGCCGCCAGTCTGTCCGAAAAATTCGCCGCCATCGCACCCGTAGTCGGCGGAATTGCGGAATCCGTTGCCCCGCAATTCAATCCGCGAGAATCGGTTTCGGTTTTCATTATTCAAGGTACCGATGACCCGCTAGTCCCATATAACGGCGGGCCGGTGGCGCGAAATCGTGGGCGAACCATCAGCACCGATCGAACAATTGAACTGTGGACAAAGCATAATCAAACGGCGGCTGTCCCAATCAAAGGAGCTTTGCCCGATACTGACCCGAATGACGGATGCACCGTCGAAACATCTCTTTGGACAAAAGGGAAAAATGGCGCCGAGGTCAAATTTTATAAACAGATCGCCGGCGGACACACCTGGGCCGGCGGGAGTCAATATTTGCCCAAATTTGTGATCGGCAATGTTTGCCGCGATTTTGACGCGACCGAATCCATTTGGGCATTTTTCAAAGATCATCCGAAAAAATAAAATTAGATGCTATAAATAATTGATGCGTTTTTGGTTTTCATAAAATTGCCACTAACTTCAGTTAGTGGATTGTAATTTTAGTCATAACAGGCTTGAGCCAAAATAAGCAGAAAATATCAATCATCCTTTTGGCTTTAGCTAAAGCGAATCGGAATTTTATTTATTTTTCCAAAAGTTCGGCTCAAGCCTGGTGTTTGTTGTATTTCAAGTTCCACGAGTTAAAACTCGTGGCAATTTATGAAAACCGCGCCCAAATTATTTACAGTAACTAAAATTACCGAATATTACTTTCACCATCTTTGAATTTCGATTCAGATCCCTTTCGTTTTACAATGTTCAGAGATGAAAATTCTAATTGTCGAAAATGAGGCTTTGATTCGCATCGGCATTCGCACGATTTTGTCAGCCGAAAATGATTTTGTAATAGTCGGCGAAGCAGAAACGAGCGAGGAAGGTTTCAAACTTTTTCAGGCAAAAGAGCCGGACGTCACGCTAATGAGTTTGCGGCTTAAAGAAACTTGTGCGATTGACGATGTTCAGGCTTTTCGCGGCCATGATCCGAACGCAAAAATCATTATTTTAGCTTCACATGCCGGAGCTGGTGAAATTACCAAAGCCCTAAAAAAAGGTGCACTCGGCTATCTTTTAAAAGACGTTTCACCGGTGGAATTGATCAAAGCAATTCGCGTCGTCGCCTCAGGTAAAAAATATATTCCAGCCGAAGTAGCTGAAATTTTGAGCGAAAATATCGGGAACGAGGAGCTGACGCCGACCGAGCAAGTCGTGCTCCGAATGTTGGTCGGCGCGATGTCAAACAAAGAAATTTCCTTTGCGATGGATATTTCGGAGAATACCGTCAAAACTCACGTCAAAAATATCTTTGACAAACTCGATGTTTCCGACCGAACAGCCGCTACCACGACCGCGATCAAAAGAGGTTTGGTCAGAATTGATATTTAGCATTCGCACTGTTCGCGGCAGCAGGATAAATCGTCCAGATACATTCCCCGCTTTCGATATTCTTCCAAAATCGAAAGGTCTAAATTCATTCTTTCGCCGATGGCTTTGGCCACTATCGGAAATCGTTGGCGAAACTTATAAATAAAGCAAAAAATAACTTTATCGTGGCGAACCTGCGAACCGATCAAAAATAAATTTGGCGTGACGGTGGATTCGTCCGTTTCACTCAAAACAATATAGCCGTTTTCATCAAACTCAAAAAAATCGCGGACAAGTTTGAGGCTTCCGTCAAAACCGGTCGCTAAAATTGGCGGCGCAGATGTTTTGTATTCGATCGGGCCTTTGCTCTTGCTTGAAGTTTGAACGATAAAATATCCATCGTCTTGAATAATTTTTTCAACCTTTGTTTCGCCGATAAGCTCCAGTCTTTCAGTCGCTTGCGCCTTTTTGAGGCGTTCCAGTGTATAGGTTGAAAGCGAAATGCTGGGGTCGCTGTCCTTTTCTTCCCAGGTTTTATTAAAGTCTAAGATCCGGGCTCGCTTGCCGAATTTCGTCAGATGAAAGGCCGCATCAATTCCGCTTTCGTAACCGCCGATGATCACAAAATCGTCCCCGTCCAGAGTCCGCCAATCATCAACCTGGGTGTTGTGAATTCCGTGTTCGGCTCCGGCAAACGGCGTCAGATTCGGATATTGAAACTCGCCCGCCGCCCAAATCACGAACCGGCTGATAATTTCGCCCATCGAAGTTTGAAGCACAAAACCTTTCGACGATTTTTGGATCGAACTAACCTCGATTCCTTCCTGGATATGCAAATCGTAGCCTTTGGCCACGCCTCGCAAATATTGGGCATATTGTTCGCCTGTCGGATGTTCCTCTTTGAGGGTAAAAGCCGGTGAAGTGTTATAAGTAATAGCATTAAGGTCAGGCGAGCCGAAATTATTACTGGTAAAAGAGGGCGTGATAAACCTCATTCCCTTGGTCCATTTCTGAAAAGATGAGCCGATTTGATCGCGTTCAAAAGTCAGATATCGCTCAATTCCAAGCTGTTGAAGCGTATAACTCATTCCCACGCCGGCTGCGCCCGCTCCGATTATTGCTACGTCTAAAACCCGTTCTTTCTCCATATTCAATTCATTTTAACAAAACATTTGGAGATTTTCGCTTATTCAAATAGAATCGAAGTCAATTAATTTAACCAACTTGAAATTATGAAGAGACGTGATCTATTAACGGGGCTGGCCATCTTACCTCTTTTGGCGACTTCTGTCTTTGGCAAAAACTCGCTCGCGGACAAAAAAATCATCAAACCGAAGCGATTGAGTCCGGGCGAAACGGTCGGATTGATCGCGCCGGCCGGCTATGTGGACGACAACGAATTTAACCGGGCTATCCAAAACATCGAAAGTTTGGGCTTCAAAACAAAGGTTGGAAAAAACGTTCGGCGTCAATACGGTTTCCTGGCAGGAACCGATGCAGAACGGCTCGAAGATCTGCATTGGGCATTTAGCGACAAGGAAATCAAAGCCGTTTGGTGTATTCGCGGCGGATACGGCATCACCCGGATCTTGCCGAAGGTTGACTTTAATTTGATAAAAAAGCATCCGAAAATCATCATCAGTTATTCGGACATTACGGCGCTCATCCTGGCGATTTATCAAAATACCGGATTAGTTACCTTTCACGGTCCGGTCGCGTCGTCCAACTATTCGGATTATCCGAAAAGTCATTGTCTCAATGTCCTCATGAATCCCGCGGCCACATATAAAATCGAGGTTTCAGACAACAATAAAGCCAATCAGGCCGATATTTACCGAACTGAAACAATTACCAAAGGAAAAGCGCGCGGACGGCTCACCGGCGGCAATCTCTCTCTGCTCGGGGCCATGGGAGGCACGCCGTTTGCACTTAAGAATACAAAAGGCAAAATTCTCTTTATCGAAGACGTCAACGAGCCGCCCTACAAAGTTGACCGTCTGCTGACTCAACTCTCGCAAACGATCGATCTCCGACAACTGGCAGGGATTGCTTTGGGTATTTTCGAGGATGGCAATGCACGCCGCAGACCATCCGCCGAGACACTGCAAACTCCGCAACCACCACAAACGACCCTGATGGATGTTCTCAAAGACCGGCTCGGCGATCTCGGCATTCCGGTCATCTACGGACTTTCATTCGGTCATATCCGTGACCAGTTCACTCTGCCGATCGGAATCGAAGCGGAACTCGATACGGAAAATGCGACGATGACATTTTTGGAGTCGGGTGTGGATTGATTGGTCAATTCGAGAAAATTTTGCCTGTCGGTTTAATCAACAAAAACGAGTCTTTTCTTGTAGCGTTACGTTATGATTGGTCAAAAGTCAAAACAGGGAACGTTTTTGGGATTTTGGTTATGAGACGGTTTTTGAGACAAAACACAAAAAATCCTCTGATTTCAAATAAGGCTTAATTATCAGTAAGATAAAGGTTTAAGGTATCTCAAAAACGTTAATTATGAAACATTTTTGAGACACTTTTTTAATGTTTCAAAAACGGGCGTTTATGAGACGAAATTTATTTCATTTCGTAGGGTCCGGTCGATCTACCCTAGGTTTCGGGAAATTATATTTCGGCAGCTTTTTAAATTCATTTTCGGCTAATCTGCCAACTGCCGTTTCTTCGTTTCTCAGATAAAACAGCGCTAAGTAAGCCTTATCCTTAATTTTCCCTTTTTCTCTTCTGGCAATGGCGGCGATCGCCGGTATTGCCGCCTCGAATGCCTTATACGCCTCGTCGTATTTTTCGCTATCGTCATCAGCAATGTGGAATTCATCCAAAAGTCCCAAAGCGGAAACGGCCGTCTGCCTGACGAACAAACTCTTGTGTTTTAACATCTGCGTCAGAGCGCGAATGCCGTCGCCGGAAAACCCCAGCATGTCCGCCGCATCGCTTCGGCACTCTCTTGCGCTTTTAGTGTTGGACGAAACATCATCGGAAACAACGAACTCGACTATCGCATTCACAGCTTCTTTCACATTTTTTTTTCTGGCAAAACGAGTAATTGCCAGTTGAGCGGCGTAATGCCTCAGGCAGGCATCGCCTTTTTTCCTCACAATATCGAGAAGTACCGGATCCCAACGCTCGTCAAGTTTATTTAAGATATTATCGGCTTCATCAAATAATTTGTCGTTATTACCAAATATTTGACCGATCAAAACGCGAATGTCGGCTTCATTTTTTGGCTCCCTGGTCTGAGCAAAACAAATTACCTGAAGATGCAAGATCAGCGCTATCAGAACGATTAAGAAACAAGCGGATTTTCGATGTTTTTTATTCATATAACTCCCTCAAATAGTAATGCGGAAATATATGAGCGATTAGGCCAAAATAGTGTTTGACTTTTTCGCCTTGAAACGTTTCAAAAAGGGTCCGATACTGTTGCACTATTCAATTTGCCAATCTGGCAAGCCGGGAAACTCCTGTTTTGTAAGTGGTTTCAGGTTTAGAAAATTGACTGCCCTCACTTTTTTGATTGCCCTTGTCGTCGCTACTTCCTGCAAATGGTTCTTTTAGAGTTTTTCTTTATAACATCACGCTTCAGCGTGCCAACGCCGCGCTTCGCTGGCGATTTACCGCCTGCAGGGACTCAAAACACCTTAAGCAGTGAAAAGTCACTCACCCGCCCTCTTCAAAGGTTTCTCAAAATGCTGATAATCCTGAAGGCGTGTCCAACTGCCGCCCCAATCCCAACCGAGTTCGATAAATTTTCTGGTGATCGGATGATCCTGCGTGAGAGTTCCCGCGACCTCAGTTTTGTAAATTCCGTTCGGCGGTAAAATGAGAGTTCCTTTGACGTATGGATTCTGAACAGTGTTAATGTCAATTGCCCGACCGAAAGCGTGATGGGAAAGAGAACCGCCTCCCGTTTTTTCGCGGTAGTTAAAGCCGGAAGTGTTATTGGCGATCATCGAAAGGTCATCGTCCCAACGTCCGTTTTTACGAAAATTCGGATGTGAAACGGGAATAATTGAATGAATCGGGAATTTTAGTTCGAGCGCGAGTTTAAAGATCTTTTTGATGTCTTTGACCAACGATTTTTCGATCACCAATTGCCCCTGATGAATTTTGCCGTCGAACGAATAATAGTCAAGCTTGACGATTTTCTGCCGTTTGCGAATATTTTTCGGACAATTCGGATCGAGCCCGTCAAAAACCTCTGCCGTGGTCATCGCACTATCAATTATCGGATGGCTCAAGGTACCGAGTTCCTGAGCGAAAACGAAGC
>JANOEF010000186.1:0-3197 GCA_031413075.1 Acidobacteriota bacterium
GTGTGCTGAACGCGAGAGCGTTCAAAGAGTCTTAATGGAAATTCAAGTTGAGTTGATGTCAACACAGTTACGTCGCGAAGCGCAACGTGCAGGCAAGGAGACTAGCGCTCCCAGCGAAAGCGAAGTTGAGTAAAAGGGCAATCGTCGAAAAGTCGGGACATAAATTTACAAAAAAAGTAAATGGCTGGGAGCGCACACATCCTTGTGTGCTGAACGCGAGAGCGTTCAAAGAGTCTCAATGGAAATTCAAGTTGAATTGATGTCAACACTTTTACGCCGCTCGCGCAACGTGCAGGCAAGGATGCCTGCGCTCCCAGCGAAAGCGAAGTCGAGTAAAAGATACATTTAAGGCGCATCGGACATTAAAATGTATAGGTAGATTAGTCGGGGCGTGAATTTTAAGAAAGGGGTTATGGCTGGGAGCGCAGGCATCCTTGCCTGCTGAGCGCGAGAGCGCGAAAAAAGTCTCAACCGAAATTCAAGTTGAGTTAATGTCAACACTTTTACGTCGCGAAGCGCAACGTGCAGGCAAGGATGCCTGCGCTCCCAGCAAATCAAGTTGATTTTTCACCAGACACTTTTACGCCGTTCCATGCAGGCAAGGATGTCCGTGTCGAAAGTGAAGTCGAGTTTATGTTAAGGAACGAATCGAAACCGAGAGGTTGGTATAGTCGCGGTTATTTGCCGCATTTTGACGGTGGCACAAAATTGCAGTTTCTGACCTTTCGCTTGGATGATTCTTTGCCATTGACGGTTTTGGAGAGCTGGAAAAGAGAGTTGGAACAATGTTCGGAGATTGAAAGAGAAATCGTGTTGCGGGAGCGAATCGAAAAATATCTCGATTGCGGTTACGGCAGTTGTTATCTGAAACAGCCGGAAATTGCCGAAATGGTGCAGAATGCTTTGTTCCATCATGACGGCACGAAGTATAAACTAATAGCCTGGACGATAATGCCGAATCACGTTCACTTACTTCTCAGGCCGCTGGAGGCGCTTGGCGCGATTGAACATTCGATAAAATCTTATACTGCCAACAAAATCAACAAACTCTTGAACCGAAGCGGAACGCTTTGGCAAAAGGAAGTTTATGATCGTTACATCCGTGATTTTGAGCATTATCAAACAACGATTGCCTATATCGAAAACAATCCGGTTAAAGCGCGGTTGTGTGAAAAGCCGAGTGATTGGCGATTCGGAAGCGCATATTTTTTGAAAAATGCTGGAAAATAAATGAATTTGTTGGCCGGGAGCGCACGCATCCCTGCGTGCTGAACGCGAGAGCGTTCAAAGAGTCTCAATGGGAAATTCAAGTTGATTTGATGTCAACACTTTTACGCCGCTCGCGCAACGTGCAGGCAAGGATGCCTGCGCTCCCAGCGAAAAATGTTTTAATTTATTTGCTGACGCCGGAAGATATACCACTTTTTAAGAGAAAAATTATAGACATCCTTCAACAAAACAATTATTATTTAGATATCTAGCTGGAAAATCAGGTTAGTTAGTCATTTCATTAAAATAAACTGCAATAAATTTGTTTTTACGATTTGAAATTAGGCTTAGAAGCGGTTTTAAGCCAACTCTACGAGTCTAAAAAATCCAATAAAAAAAAGAGGTTAAAAAAAGATATGATTAGAATGGGCAGAAGCAATAAGACGGAGCCAATTAGCGACACACCGCAATTTCAAGAAAATTTTCCGACCAATTCGGGAAATTTATACAACAATTTGCAACAAGGCTTGCCTTCGACGACGCGGGCTATGTCTGAAAGCGAATCTATGGCACGCGACATCAAAGAAGGTCGTTTGAGTGGTTTTGTAGGGAACGGAACCGTTCTGACCGGCGAGACAAATTTTCAGGCGATGCTCCGCGTGGACGGACATTTGACCGGAAAAGTCGGCTCGGAATCGGGAACGCTGATCATCGGTTCCACCGGAAAAGTTGATGCAAATATTACGGTCGCCGCCGCCATGATTAACGGCACGGTCAACGGCGACATCATCGCTTTTGAAAAAGTTGAACTTGGGCGCACCGCCCGGGTGGTCGGTAATATTCAAGCCCCGCGTTTGATGATCGAAGACGGCGCGATTTTTGAAGGAAGTTGTAATATGCTGAAATCAAAAGAAGCCTTTGACAAAAAAGCCTTTGACAAAAAAGCGCAGTTTGAAACCAAAGATTTATTACCATTGGAAACAGTTCAAACCGTTGAAGATGATGATGAAGTTGCCGAGGCGGCTTCAGTTTAATTAAAAAGGTAAAAAGGTAAAAAGGTAAAAAGTGAAGAGTCCAACAAGTGCTTCACTTTTTATTTTTGGCCAAAACCTTTTGATAAAACTCAATATATTGCGGAATGATCTTTTCGGTTCCATACCGGGTGATGGCGAGTTCGCGTCCCCGCTTGCCGAATTTGCGCCGTAAATCCTGGTTTTGTAATAATTTGATGGCATCTTCGCTCATCTTTTCGACCTTTCCGATTTCGCTCAAAAAACCTGTTTCGCCGTCATTGACTACTTCGGGGATTCCGCCGATGCGGGTCGCAATAACGGGAATCTCGCAGGCCTGGGCTTCGAGCGCCGAGAGTCCGAAAGATTCTTGCTCCGATGGTAAAAGCACCAGATCAGCAATCGAAATATAGTCAACAATCTTTGGTTGTTTGCCGACAAACTCACAAAAATCAATCACCTCTAACTGTTTGGCGCGGTGGCGAACGGCAGAACTTTCAGGGCCGTCGCCAACTAAAATCAATTTGGTGTTTGGAACTATTTGCCGCACCCTGGCAAAAATTTCAACGCAATCGACCGGCCGCTTGACCGCGCGAAAGTTTGAAACGTGAACCAACAGAAATTCGCCGTTCGGGGCCAGCTGATGTTTTAATTCTGAATCTTTCCGGTGCTGATAATCTTCGGCGCAGATAAAATTTGGAATCACCTCGACCTCATCAAAATCAAAGGTTTCAATCGTCGCTTTCTTCAAAAAGTTTGAAACCGCGGTCACGCCATCCGATTGTTGTAGTGCGTAGCGGGTAATCGGCAAATACGAGCGGTCGGCGCCGACCAAAGTGATGTCCGTTCCGTGAAGCGTGGTAATAACCGGCAGATAAAAACGGTCTTTGATGGATTCGCGGGCCAAAATGGCGCTGATGGAGTGCGGAATGGCGTAATGAACGTGCAGCAGATCAAGTTTTTCAGCCCGCGCTACTG
>JANOEF010000187.1:0-2808 GCA_031413075.1 Acidobacteriota bacterium
TTCACCACTCCCCGCCGACTGACTTCGGACTGGGCGCGCGTGACGATCCTGCCCTGACACGTCGAGCCGCTCGCGGTCCCCCGACAGCCCCGGGGAGGACGCGGACCCCCACGGTTGGGTGGATCCACCACCTGCCCCCGCGGCACGAAACGGCTCACTACCTCGACCGCTTGCGGAAGCAGTCCGCCGGGATTTCCCCGCAGGTCTAAGACCATTTGTTTCATACCCTGTTTCTTCAACTCGGTCATCGCAATATCGAGTTCTTCGGCGGTTGTTTCCTGAAACCCTCCGGTTAAACCGATGTAGCCGATGTCGTCCTTAAGCATAAAATAATTGCGAATCGAAGGAAACGGAACGCCATCGCGGGTAATCTCAAAGCTAATCGGTTTTTCGCTTCCAACCCGTTCGATTTTTACAGTGACCGGGGTTCCGCGTTCGCCCCGGACATTTCGCGAAAGTTCGGAACTGGTCCAGTCTTTGGCGTCTTTGCCGTCCACTTCGACAAACCTGTCACCGTATTTAAGCCCGATTTTTTCCGCCGGAGTGCCCGGAACTACCGCCTGGACATAAACCCCGTCACGATGTTGGAAAATTGAAACACCGATGCCGTAAAAACGTGATTGCTGATCTTCGTAAAGTTTTTTAAATTCCTTGCGGGTGAAAAAAGATGAATGCGGGTCAAGTGTCCAAAGCATTGCCTGAATCGAACTTTCCGACACTTTTTCGTGTTCGACAAGGCTCACATAATTGGCATCAATCGTTTCTAGGGCCTCTTTGTAATCAGCAGAAATTTTTTCACTGGTTATCGTCCCGCTGGCTGCCGAGCGATTTGTCACCCAACTCAGGAGTCCGCCGATCATGGCTCCGCCAAAAATAAATATTCCTGCTATCAATAAGAATTTTTTATTCATTTGTAAATCTCCAAAACATCTTTGCCAACTATATCATATTTGAAGGCGTGAAATTAAACTAAAATTCGGCTCAAGTGAAAAGGTGAAAAATTGAAAAGGTGAAAAATTGAAAATATTTTTTGCATCTGGACAGGTTAAGATCTTCGCTTAACTCCGGATAGAACTTTCAATATTCTATTGAAATCAATCAATTAACTTTTTGCCTATTTCGAATACTTCACTTTTTCACTTTCTAACTTTTCCCCTTTCTTAATTTGTTGAAATCGTCCTAATCTGTTATCAATAGAATTTTTGTAAATTTTATTAGATGAACACGCATATTTCCATCGTTATTCCTGCTTTTGATGAAGCTGAGCGGCTTGGCGATTCAATTCGGCGAATACTTTCCTTTATTAAACACGAAAATTTAGCGGCTGAGCTGATTGTGGTTGATGACGGTTCAAAGGACAAGACGGCTGAAATCGCTGAAACGACTTGTGCCGAATTTCCTGAAATTTCAACTAAAGTTATCCGTTATGAGCCTAATCGCGGAAAAGGGTTTGCGGTCAAAACCGGTCTTTTGCAGGCAAACGGTGAGCTCGCCTTATTTTCAGATGCCGATTTATCAACCCCGATTGACGAACTTTTTAAACTTGTCAAACCGATTGAGGATGGCGAATATGATGTAACTTTAGGCTCGCGGGCGTTGGACAGAAGTCTAATCGGCACGCATCAACCCTGGCGCCGTGAACAGGGCGGGAAAGTCTTCAATCTGATTGTCCGCACTTTGACGGGGTTGCCTTTTTGGGATACACAATGTGGGTTTAAGGCATTTAATTTACAGAAATTTCGTCCGCTTTTAGAGTTGATGACAATAGACCGATTTGGATTCGACGTTGAATTTTTGTATGTTGCCGACTATAAAGGTTTGCGTTTGAAAGAGATTCCGGTGCGTTGGAATCATTGTGAAGGAACGAAAGTGAGCGTTTTTCGTGACAGCCAGCGGATGTTTAATGAAGTCCGCCAAATCCGCCGAAATGCCCGAAACGGGGTTTATGATTGATTGATTTGTTCATTTGTTCATTTGTTCATTAGAAAAAAGACCATTAACCTCAAGCAGTGAATCAATAAATAAAATAATGCCCGAATTACCCGAAGTAGAATTAGTAGCCAAATCTTTGAACGGACTCGTTGCAGGACGAAAAATCGTTGCTGCCGAACTTTTACGCGCCCGACTCGTTCCGTTTGATGCGCCGCCGGTTTTTGCCGCAAAGCTAAAAGATACAACCATTAACTTTGTCCATCGGCGCGGCAAACACGTCCTTTTTGATCTTTCCAACCGTCAAACTTTGATTACTCATTTGCGGATGACAGGGCGTTTTATGTTGCTCCCGATTGAACGCGAACTGCCCAAACATTCACACGCCGTTTTTTATCTGGATGATGAAACAAGGCTAATTTTTCAAGACCAACGCCATTTCGGACTGATGAAAATAGTCGAAACACCGCAACTTTTTGAAGCCAAGGAATTGCGTGAACTCGCCCCTGAACCGTTTTCCGATGAGTTTACGGCGAAATATTTGAAGGCGGTTTTGTCCCAATCAAAACGTCCGCTGAAAGAATTTTTACTTGACCAAACCAAGGTTTGCGGACTCGGCAATATCTATGTTTCCGAAAGCCTTTTTGTCTCAAAAATTAATCCGCAAATTCTCGCCAATGAAGTTCCCTCTCGCAAAATTCCGATACTTTTTCAAGCCATCCGTGACATTTTAGCCGAATCAATCGCCCATAGTTCAACTCTCAATGTCAATCCGGAAAACATTGACGGAAGTTATTACGGCGGCAATTACGAAGCACATTGGCGTGTTTATGACCAAGAAAATCAGGCTTGTATGAATTGTCAAACCCTCATTAAACG
>JANOEF010000188.1:0-11849 GCA_031413075.1 Acidobacteriota bacterium
CGACTTGCGAAAATCAATCGCAATGATATTTTGCTTGGCGTGTTGGGCAAACGTCGGGCATTGAAAGGCTTTTTTGGTGATGTTCCCGAAACAATTAAGGTTGGTGACAAACTGCATCTGTTGAATATGGGTGGTGTGATTGGCGTTTGCAGTGGTCATCATTCGAGTTTGTCAGATGCGATTGAGGTGGAAGTTTTGGGGATTGCAGTTTATTGTGACGCGGGGACACGGGGACACGGAGACTCAGGGGTTTTCTCGCAATCATCTGAGTTTTCTGAACAAATTTTAGAACATCAAGAACACATCCCCGCGTCCCCGCGTCTCCTTTTCTCCGCGATTCGGATAATGAATATTGCTGATAATGCAATAAAACCTGCTCACAATCTCAAACTATCCGCGCCGATTGTGATTATTGCCGGAACTTGTATGAATTCGGGAAAAACCGTCGCCGCCACCGAAATTGTCAAACAGGCTTCGCATCATGGGTTAAAGGTTGCCGGAGCCAAAATGTCGGGAGTGGCTTGTTTGCGAGATACACTCAATATGCAGGATTGCGGAGCATTTACCACGGCCAGTTTTCTCGATTGCGGTTTACCTTCAACGGTTGGTATCGAAAACCTGGCGCCAGTGGCGAAAGCTATTTTGAATAAATTAAACGAATCTCAACCGGATTTAATTGTGGTTGAATTAGGCGATGGAATTGTCGGCGGATATTCGGTTGATTCAATCTTGCTCGACCGGGAAATCAAAAATGCAACTTCAACTTTCATTTTTTGCGCTTCGGATTATGTCGGCGTCATTGGCGGGATTGAGGTCTTAAAGCGTTTTGGCATCACAATTGACGTCATTGCTGGATCGGTCACCGATTCCCGGGCGGGTGAAGATTTTGTCGTTGAAAACTTTGGAATCAAAGCCGGGAACGCCCGGCGAAATGGTTTAGGGCTGTTTGAAATGTTAGACTTTTCATCTCAAAAAGAATTAATATTTTCATAAATGCCTGATAAAAATAACATTGCAGCAAAAATCATTTCCGGTTTTTTTTCAGAGAAGGTGCTGAAAGTTTTACCCATTATTGATAAAGGCTTTGTTAATCAGGTGTTTCTGGTCGAAACCGAAAATTCCAGATTTATTTTTAGAATGAAAGACGACGATTCTATTGATGAATATGAGAAAGAGGCTTGGGCGAGCAACCAGGCACAAGTAAAAGGGGTTCCTGTTCCCTCAATTCTCAAAATCGGTGTATTCGAGGGCAAAGCTTATTCGATTCAAACATTTATCGAAGGCTTAGAAGGCAGAAATTTATCAGGTAACAGAAAGCGTATCTGGAAAAAACTTGGGGAATATACACAAAAAATTCATCAAATAAAAGTCGCAGGATTTGGTTTGAAGTTGCGGGATATGATTCAAGGAAACGCCGAAAGCTCGTGGTTTGAATATCTCAACTACAATCTCGCGAGTTTAAATAAAGGTGATAAATTGCGAAAACTCGGCGTAATAAACGAGGTCAGTTCTGAAAGAATCAGAGAAAGTTTTGAAAAACTGAAGAATCTCAAACTTAAATTCGGTCTCAATCACGGCGATTTATCTTTCAAGAATATCATTGTTACCGAGTCGGAAACTGTTTATTTGATAGATTGGGGATCAAGCGAGGCGAGCATCGTTCCGCATCACGATTTGATTCAGCTTTTGAAAATGAATTTGTTAGAAAACGATCCTAATGATGATGAATTTAAGGCTTTTCTGGCAGGTTACGGAATCTCAAAAGATGAATTTGAAAAGCTGTTGCCTGATTTGAAAGGGCTCCTATTATTACGGGCTTTCGACAAACTCCGGTGGGCGATTGACCGCGAAGTAACAAATTTGGAAGACTATATTTTTCAGGCAAAAAAAAACATCAAGAAATTTTTATGAAAAAACAAAGCCTCGTTCATATCGCGCTCGTCGTTGCTGATTATGACGAAGCGATTCAATTTTACACCGAAAAACTCGGATTTGAGCTCAT
The DNA here is from genome assembly GCA_031413075.1 of Acidobacteriota bacterium. Classification (GTDB taxonomy): domain Bacteria; phylum Acidobacteriota; class Blastocatellia; order Pyrinomonadales; family Pyrinomonadaceae; genus JAIBCC01. The sequence continues at coordinate 2,003 of JANOEF010000188.1, forward strand.
CGAAGATACGCCGCAATCTGAGACCAAGCGTTGGGTTCTGGTGGCACCGAAAGACTCGGAGTGTCAATTATTGCTGGCCAAAGGCGTCGGTGACGAACAGCAATCCCGCATCGGTAATCAAACCGGTGGACGAGTGTTTCTCTTTTTGCGGACGGATGACTTTTGGCGCGATTATGAAGATTATTTGGCCAAAGGCATCAAATTTGTCCGTGAACCGAAAACGGAAGATTACGGAACTGTTGCTGTTTTTGCAGACCTTTACGGCAACCTTTGGGATTTAATTGAGTTTTCAAAGTAGTCAAGCTTGACTTCAATTTGAGGATTTCCAGATGAACGATAAAATAAAAATTGCCATCTTCGGCGGCTCAGGCTATGGCGGAAGCGAACTTCTGCGAATCCTTCTGTTTCACGAACACGCTGAAATAGTTCTAGTGACAGCCAATGAACAAGCGGGAAAACCGGTTGGCGAAGTTCATAAAAATTTGTTTGGTCTGACTGATTTACGGTTTGCGCCCACGCCCGAAGATTTATCAACTTTGGAAGCCGATGTTGCATTTTTCGCGCTTCCTCACGGGCAAGCAATTTCGCTCGTTCCAAAGTTGCCAAACAAGATCAAAATCATTGATCTTTCGGGAGATTTTCGAATTGATGATGCGGAGATTTTCCAAAAGTTTTACAAACTGGAAAAGTCAGATTTACAAAAAGATTTTGTTTACGGATTGACCGAAGTAAATCGTGAAAAGGTTAAAACTGCTCTTAAAATTGCCAATCCCGGTTGTTTTGCAACTGCCACTATTTTGGCATTAAGCCCTTTGATTTCAAACAATTTAATACACGGCAAAGTTATCGTTGACGCCAAAACAGGTTCGAGCGGTTCAGGCGCAAAAGCGGCGGCAAATACACATCATCCGCAACGAATGAACTCGTTTTACGCCTACAAACCTTTTACGCATCAGCATGTTCCCGAAATCGAACAATGCTTGCGAAGTGTCGGAGACTTTACCCATGATTTCGTTTTTATGACCCACAGTTTGCCAGTTTCGCGTGGGATTTTTGCCAGTTGCTACACCGAATTGAGAGAAACAATAACAACTGCTGAGTTGAAAGAAATTTATCTAAAATTTTACGCTGATAATTTTTTCGTTCGCATCGTTGAAAATTCGCCAGACATAAATTGGGTCAAGACTACAAACTTTTGCGACATTGCTGTAAATGTTCAAGGTACACAAGTTGTTGTGTTTTCGGCAATTGATAATTTGGTCAAAGGTGCGGCTGGTCAAGCCGTGCAGAATATGAATTTGATGTTTGGTTTAGACGAAAAAAGAGGGTTAATTTTCACCGGCTCGAATCCATAACTCTTATCACCCGTTTGAGTGATTCTTTTTGTTCAAACACTTGTTAGAATATCTCCATAGTCCAATGTTAGGGAGAGAAATTTTATGAAAACACAAAGAAAAGTTCAACGAGTGATTAGCCCATTACCTGTCTCCGACGGGGCCGGAGTCAAACTGAATCGTCTGATTGCGACGCCGACACTTGATTACCTTGATCCATTTTTACTGCTTGACCATTTCGGATCAGAGAATTCGGATGATTACATCGCCGGTTTTCCCCAACATCCACATCGCGGAATTGAGACCGTAACTTATATGCTCAAAGGAGTTGTGCACCATAAAGACACGATGGGCAACGCCGGAACGATCAGCGAAGGCGATGTTCAATGGATGACCGCGGGTGGCGGAATGATGCACGAGGAAATGCCGGAAGCGAGCCCCGAAGGGTTGTCGGGATTTCAACTCTGGGTCAATTTACCGGCCAAATTGAAAATGACCAAACCGCGTTATCAGGAAATCAAGGCTGATAAAATTCCTGTTTTTGAAAATAATGGGGTAAAAATAAAAATCATCGCCGGCGAAGTTAATGAGGTCAAAGGTGTAGTTTCAGAAATTTATGCCGAACCAAATTATTTAGACGTGACGATTTCACCAAATAGTTCGTTTACGCATTCGATTACCCCTGGTCACAATTCATTCGCTTATATTTTTGAGGGGGCGGCAGAGTTTGATGAAAGCGGTGAAATAATTGAAAGCCCCAGACTAATAATTTTCGGTGATGGTGATTTTGTCAAAATCACCGCCCGCGAAAACGGAGCCAGATTTCTACTAGTTTCAGGTAAACCGCTGAATGAGCCGGTCGAGCGTTACGGGCCATTTGTGATGAATACCCGCCAAGAGATTTATCAAGCCATCAGAGATTTGCAGAACGGGACGTTTAATTGGACGGCGGAAAATGAAGTTGTCACGGTCTAGGCTCAATAATTTCAAAAGGAATCGCTGAGTGCTGTAAAATAAAATTTCATTCAGCTTTTTCCTTTTCTAAAACTATGAAGAGATTACATTTTTCGTTTATTTTCATCTTGATTTTCAACCTTATTTCCTTTGCTCAGACGTATGAACGGGCACAGATTTGGGACAAAGAAATTGACAGCATGACGGAAATTGACAAAAAGCAAACCCCGCCTGAAAAAGCGGTTTTGTTTGTCGGCAGTTCTTCGATTCGTCTTTGGACAAATTTGCGTGAAAGTTTTCCTAAATTAAAATTTATTAATCGAGGTTTCGGTGGTTCACGAATTGAAGATGCCAACTATTATTTCGACAGAATCATTGCCCCGTATCATCCACGGATCATCGTATTTTATGCCGGGGAAAATGATGTTAATGACGGAATCGCTCCTGAAAAGGTCGCGGATGATTACAAAACATTTGCCCGATTGGTTCGTCAGAAATTTTTGAAAGCCAAAATTATTTACATCTCGTTGAAGCCCAGTCCTGGGAGGTGGAAACTTGCCGAAAAATTCCGTCAAACCAATGAATTAATCAAAGCTGAAATTGACAAAGATAAACGTGCCGTGTTTATTGAAGTTATTACTGCAATGCTCAACGAAAAAGGCGAACCGCGCCCTGAATTATTTGTCGCGGATAGACTCCATATGAACGAAAAAGGCTACGAAATTTGGCGTCGCCTTTTGGAAAAACACTTAAAATGACCAACGAAATTAAAATCAGATTCGCTTCGCACGAAGACGCAGAAATCCTGACTCAGATGGCTCGAAAGAGTTTTTTTGACACTTTTCACGACCATCCGAAAAATGCTCCCGAAGACCTCAAAAGCTATATGGATGAGGCTTTTACGGTCGAGACATTTTCTGCTGAACTAGCCGATAAAGACGCAATTTTCTTGGTTGCTGAAATTGAGCAAAATTTGGTCGGTTATGCCAAACTTAAGCAAAATTACCGCGAAGATGGTGTTTCGGGCGAAAAGCCTATCGAACTTTGCCGCCTCTACGCCTTGCACGAATTTATCGGCAAAGGAATTGGTAAAACGTTGATGCTGAAATGTTTAGACTTTGCCAAAGAAGATGGTCACGACATCATTTGGCTTGGCGTTTGGGAATATAATTACAACGCCCAAAATTTTTATACAAAATTCGGCTTTGAAAAATGCGGCGAACATATTTTCCAATTCGGCAAAGATCCGCAGACAGACTGGCTCATGCAACGAACCGTTACGATTGCACCATTTATAGATTAATTCATCGAATCATTGAAAATAAAACAAATCCATCAATGAACCAATGAATCAATGAACAAATTTAATAATGAAATTTGAAGAGATAAAAAACTTAGAAGAATCAGCCCAGGTCGCAACCTACGCCAAGATGAATATTTCGGTTGAGCGCGGAAGCGGCGCCTGGATTTGGACCAGTGAAGGCGAAAAATATCTTGATTTATATGGCGGACACGCCGTTTGCGGAACCGGCCATTCGCATCCTCAGGTAGTCGCGGCAATCAAGCATCAAGCTGAAAAGCTCTTGTTTTACAGTAATTTAGTTTATTCGGAAATCCGTGCAAAGGTTTCGGAAAAACTCGTTTCAGTGGCGCCCGCCAACATTACCAAAGCATTTTTCTGTAATTCGGGAACGGAAGCCAACGAAAACGCCATGCGCATGGCACGGTTGGCGACGAAACGCGAAAAGGTCATCACTTTTACCGGCGGATTTCACGGCAGAACAGCAGACGCGATTTCGGCGACTTTTTTAGGAAAGTACCGCGAAATCGGCAAACCGAATGTGCCGCATCACGTCTGCGCTGATTTTGGAAATTTAAATTCTGTCCGCGCTCTTGCTGATAATCAGACGGCGGCGATTATGCTCGAACCGATTCAGTCTATGTTCGGTTGCCGCGAAGCTAACCCGGAATTTTTCATTGGCTTACGTGAGATTTGCGACGAGCGAGGTATCATATTAATTTTTGATGAAGTGCAAACCGGCATTGGGCGCACCGGAAACTGGTTTTTTAGCGGTTCAGATTTGGCGGGCGGAGTTGAAGCAGACATCATCACCTTGGCCAAATCCCTCGGCAGCGGCATCCCGGTCGGAGCCTGTTTGGTCAATGAGATTGTTTCACAAAACATTAAAACAAACGATTTAGGCACGACTTTTGGCGGCGGAATGTTGGCCATGGCCGCTGTTTTGGCTACTCTCGAAGCTATCGAAAATGATGAGATGATGGATAATGCCAAAAAAATCGAAAAATATTTACGACATCATTTACAATCAGTTGAAGAAGTTGTCGCAGTTCATGGCAAAGGTTGTCTAATTGGAATTGAATTTGCTCAAAATGCCAAAGAAATTCACACTACATTGCTTGAAAATAAAATAATTACCGGAACGTCGAGCGTTCCGAACATCTTGCGGCTGCTCCCGCCCTTAGGCGTCAAAACAGAAGAGATTGATCTCTTCATAGAGGTTTTAAGAAATTAACCCTCTCAATCCAAAATCAAAAACTAAAGGAATGAGAGCGGGCTAATTCCTGAAAAAAAGGGGGCTTTTATTTCGCCCCTTTTTGTTTTATTCGAGAGACAACGAAACTTCATTTGGAGTTTGGCTATCGGTAAAAATTGGCGGTATTTCAACCACTTCATTCGGTTTACCGCGTTCAAGGGCAATCGCCAACACCTCATCAATCATTTCAACGGTATGAATAGTCAAATCATCACGGACTTCATCCGGAATGTCCGACAAATCTTTTTCGTTGTCTTTTGAGATGATGATCGTTTTTAGTCCAAAACGATGCGCCGCCAAAAGTTTTTCTTTGAGTCCGCCGATCGGCAGAACTTTTCCCCGGAGCGTTATTTCGCCAGTCATCGCGACATCGTGACGCGCCGGTGTATTGGTCAAGGCTGAAACCATCGCTGTGGCCAGCGTAATTCCGGCACTCGGTCCATCTTTCGGGATTGCGCCTTCGGGCACGTGAATATGCAAATCCATTTTGCGAAAACTGTCGGGGTGGATCCCAAGTGCTTCGGCGCGGGTTCGCACACAGGTCAGCGCGGCACGAGCGGATTCTTGCATGACTTCGCCGAGTTTTCCGGTCAGAGTCAGTTCACCGCGACCTTTCACCAAAGTAGTTTCAACCTGCAGCACATCACCGCCAACCTCTGTCCAGGCCAGTCCGTTGACCAAACCGACTTCGCTTTTACGCGAAACATCCTGTTTACGAAAACGGATTTTACCAAGCAGTTCGCGCACTTTTTCCGCGTCCACCACTTCCCGGAAACCCTCTTTATTTTCCGATCCGACAAATCTTTTGGCAATTTTTCTGAGGCACGAACTAATCTCGCGTTCCAGATTGCGAACTCCGGCTTCGCGGGTATAATGACGAATTATTTCTAATACTCCATCATCGGTGAACGTCACGCTCTCCATACTCAAACCGTTGTTTTCGGCCTGTTTTTTGAGCAGATGCCGCTTGGCAATTTCGACTTTTTCGCGCTCGGTATAACCCGACAAATGGAGAATTTCGAGTCGGTCCTGGAGCGCCGGCGGAATCGTATGCAGAACGTTTGCCGTCGCAATAAAAAAGACGTGCGAGAGATCATAATCCACATCCAAATAATGGTCGCGGAAGGTATCATTTTGTTCAGGATCAAGCACTTCGAGCAGTGCGGCACTCGGATCACCGCGAAAATCACGCCCTAGTTTATCCACTTCGTCAAGCAAAATGACGGGATTAGTAGTTCCGGCCCGCTTCATCAATTGAACGATTTGACCAGGTAAAGCCCCGATATATGTCCGGCGATGACCGCGAATTTCGGCTTCATCGTGAACGCCGCCTAAACTTAAACGGACAAACTTGCGCCCCGTCGCCCGGGCGATTGATTTTCCTAAAGATGTTTTTCCGACTCCGGGGGCACCCGCAAAGCAGAGTATTGTACCTTTGGGATTTTTAACTAATTGACGAACCGCCAAAAATTCTAAAATACGCTCTTTGATTTTTTCCAAACCGTAATGATCTTCGTGTAAAACCTTTTCGGCTTCGTTCAAATCTTCGATTTCTTCGGAACGCTCTTTCCAGGGAACATTGATTAGCCAATCAATATAAGTGCGCGAAACGGTTGATTCGGCAGACATCTGGGGCATCACTTCAAGTCGCGAAAGTTCCTGCATGGCCTTGTCTTTGGCTTCTTCGGTCATTCCGGCGTCTTCAATTTTTTTACGGATTTCGTCCAAATCGGCCTTGTCGTCCTTACGCCCGAGTTCTTTATGAATGGCTTTGATTTGTTCATTCAGATAATATTCACGCTGAGTTTTGTCCATCTGTTTCTTGGTGCGCGCGTGAACATTGCGGTCGAGTTGTTTTTTATCAATTTCGTTTTCGAGAATTTCAATCAGCAAATTCAGTCTTTCCTGCACTGAAAAAGTTTCTAAGAGGGCCTGCTTATTTTCGATCTGAATCCTCAGATGCGACGACATGGCATCCGCAATTTGAGCGGCGGAAATGCCTCTCAACGAAGCATGCAGGGCGTCCGTATAGGCATCGGGCGAAACCCGCATCAATTGTTCGACCAGCCCGTGCATCTTTTGCAAAAGCCCATCGGTACGATAACCGGATTCGTCCAAAGAAACCACGCGACGTACGAGAGCGTAGAATAAACCACTCGGGTCTTGTTCAACCCGGACACTAGTTCCCCGTTCACGACCTTCGACCACGACTTTTACTTGTCCGTTTTCCTGTCGTTGCGCCTGCAAAATGCGTCCAATCGTCCCAATCGTAAAAATTTGATCCGGGCGCGGTTCGTCCACCGTCGCATCATGCTGGGTCGCAAGAAAAATATTCTTGTCTCCGGCCATCGCCTCTTCGAGAGCTTTGACCGAACTCGGACGTCCGATTTTGAACGCAACTTTGGTAAATGGAAAAATGACTACATCGCGGATTGGCACCATCGGAAGACGGATTATATCCGAAGGCATTTGGTCGGAAAATTCTTGCATAATTTTGAACTCGCTTTTATTTCAGTAAAATTCTTTCGTTACTTTACTAAGATTCTAATTTTAGAACATTTCCGATTTTTTTTGCTAGTTTTGAGTAAAAAAAATATAAAGCGGTCAAATTGATTGAAAAAGGGCAGGAAATCATATTAATTCCCTGCCCTTTTTCGGTTTAATAAAAATTCTCAACAACTTTTAGAATGGGTAAACGGTGATTCCAACTTGGGCTGTTTTATCCTCAGTCTGTTCAGCCACCCGATCATAAACACGACGCATTTTCGTAATTTTTCCGGCTCGATTACCGCTCGCCTTGACAGTCACAATCAGTTGCTGTTGATTCAGCGAAAGTTCAAATGTTTCAGTCAATTGATAACCTTTGGAAGCGGTGACCTCAACCACCAATTTATTATTCAACCACCGGGCGCTGGACGAAACCGTTCCAATGAGGTCCACATTTTTTGTGACCGTTGTTCCGTCAGTCGGCAACGTTTGAGTATTGACCATGGTTCTGAAACCTTCGTTGATTGTAATTTCATTTAAGTCTTCGTCCGCTGCCAAAACCAATGATTCGGGTGCATATTCGATTGGAACAGGAAAAAACTCAGGTTTAATTTGTTTGATTTTTTTGTCAGAGACGGTTGTTTTTAGTTGCCACACGCCGATGATTTTCTTTTGTTCGTCGGTCGGGTTGCCCTTCACAAAATCAGCCGAAATCAGGGTCACGATTAAAATAAGACTCCCCATGATTGCCTGATTGATAAAATTTTTGATGCTCATTGATATAAATCCTTTAATTATATTGGTTAAATTGTAATAGCTAAGATGCGGTTATTTAATAAATCTTGCGTAAATAAACGTCAGTTTTTGTCAAGAAGTCTCAACAAAAAGCGTGATTCTATCGTTTTCGAAGGAATATGTCAATAAACTTGTGAATTTTTTCTCAATAACGTTGCCGAATGTCAGATAATTTAAACAAAAAAAAGACGGGGCAGAATTAGTTTTGCCTCGCCTTACCCAAAATATAACTTGGGGGAAATTTTATCCCTATTTGAGGAATTCAATAAAAGCTTCAACCATTTCTTCGACAAATTGATTGTAAGTTTCCCAAGCGATATTTATCACCGCCGCCTGTTCCTGCTGCGCCATTTCGACGGCTTTGTAAATTTTTTCAATCGAAGTTGTTCTCGGTAAATCTAAAACTGCACTCATATTTTCGCCTGCGAGTATTTTTCACAAATTATCGGCTTTGTAGAATTAGAAAAACTTTCAGCATTGATGAGAGTTTTGAAGTCTGTCGGCAATCACCTCTTCCAGGCGCCGATGCTAAATCTTACGCCAACTTGCTGAAATTTCGATAGAGTTGCTCAGGTAAATTTTAATCTTTTGGGGGATATAAACCGAATTTCACCCAAATTTTTCTGGCAATTACGGCTTGTTCATAATTCATACGCAAGGCAATGACGGTTGCACGCCCACACGGAGTTATTCCGATAATTTCGGTTTTTCTTGGCTAAATTCAAAATGTTCTTGCCAATTTTGAGTTCTTGGATTGAAAAGAGCGACTTCTGTGCGGGTAATTGGGTCAATAGCCTTTGTTTTTGCGTGTTTGAACCCGTTGCAATTTCGACAAGCCAACCACAGATTTTCTTCATCATCCGTGCCACCATCAGCAATCGGGCGTAAATGTTCCATTTCAAACACCATCGAAATAATTTCTTGCGGAGTCAGACAATAACCGCACCGATTTTTGGCTTGTCGGCGGACTTTATTTTTGAGTTCATCAGAAATGTAGCTCATTTCAAGTCGTCAAGTGAAGTAACTAACCCGCGTTTGACTGCTTCGGCGATTCCGTAAGCCTTGCGTAAATTGGCGTTGTTGTAAATTTCGAGATACATCTCCAACTCGCTTTTTTCAACGGCATTTATCAATCCGCGCTGTTCGAGGTCAGACAATTCGCTCATCCGATTGGCTTGTTCTTTTGGCAATTTGAGTTTTGCCAATGCCAAAACATCTTCATCCGCCCAAGTTGCTACCGATTCTTCAAAATCAACCGTTTCCGCCGAAAAATCATCTTGCAGTTTATCGGCAATTACTTCCTCAATTCGCCGATGCTTTTTCTCAGCCAACTTGCTGAAATTGCGATAGAGTTGCTCAGGTAAATTTAGCGTAACTTCCATAATTCAGGATTTTATCATAGAAAAAGAAAATTATTTTCTAAAATCTGTAGATTTAAAATTGAAACAAATCGCAATTAAAAATAAACTATAATTCTTTGAATTAAAAAGCTTAGCGTAACTTTCACACGATGACTGAAAGAGAAAACTCTATAGAACCTGTTTGCAATTTAATAGCAACAGTTGGAGATAAAAATTTAACAAATTAAAACCCAAATTGCCCGCAGAAAAACGCAGAATACACAGAAACAAGCCAAAAGCATGAAAATTTCTACGAATCTGTAAAAATAAATTCCACCTTTCCTGGTCTTTCCGCGTGATCGGCGGGCAATTTTCTTTCTTC
>JANOEF010000189.1:0-2819 GCA_031413075.1 Acidobacteriota bacterium
TATTTTCGCTTATTTTTGACTACCGGATTAGGATAATTATCACAAAAAGACGTGACCATTATCACAAAACCGTCCGGGATCCGATGGAACGTTCCAATTGTTTTTTGTTATTGATGACCAAATCCGACCCCTTGAGGGTGATCCACTGCCGTTTCCGAAAATCCTTGAGCAATCTGGTCACGGTTTCGCGCGACGTGCCGATCATTTGAGCAATTTCCTCGTGAGTATAAGAGATTTTCAGATGGACTGTATCCTGATTGGTACAACTGGTTTCGCACCATCCCAGAAAAAGCGTGGCGAGCCGGTCTGAAACCGAATTTGATAACCCGAGCGAACAAATTTGCAAATACGCGGTTTGGTAGTTTTGTCCGAGCTGTTTAACCGCACTCAGACAGGCTTCGGTATTCTGTCGCAAATATGTCAGAAAATCGTCCGTCTTAACAAAATTTACCTGGCACGATTCGACGACTTCAGCCGTTCCGATGTGAACTGAATTTGAAACTGCTGAACTTAGGCCTAAAACCTCTCCCGGTTCCGCGATATGTAAAATTATTACTTTGCCATCCCGCGAACAGGTCGAAATTTTGACCCGCCCCTGACACAAAACATAAACGCCGTTGGCATTCTGTCCCTGCATAAAAAGCGTCGAGCCTTTGGGATAGGCATTGGTGATTTTCAAGGATTCAAAGATTTTCAAATTGCTATTCTGCAAATTACAAAAGTAGTTATTTGAACGCATTTCACAATCCGAACATTTATGTTGAATTTTTAAGTTATTTAAAGTTTGCATAATGGCTTATCTTATTGGAAATTAATGTAAGAATTTTCTCTCGAAAACTCCTTGTTACTACTTTTGTTTAATGCAAACAATATGCCTTTAATAAAGGCTGTAAATATAGCCTAAATGATTAGTTTCAGTCAATTGTTGGGCAAAACTCACCCTTTAAGTGGGTAAAATTCCCCACTTTTGTTTCGATGATTAACAGGAAGGTGAAAAAACTAAGGATTTGGGAGCTTCAAACTATTCTCAATGGCTAATTTACCGTCTCAGAAAATTCTTCCATCGGTGCGGCTTCATTCATATTAGCGGTATCAACCACGATCAGCGGAAGCTCCTCTAACAAAACTGAGTTGGCTAAGGTCTGAATCCAATAAGTACCGGGGTTAGGAAACACCACATTGACAAAAAAGCTGACATTATCAGTAAAACCACCGGTCGCCAGTTCGAGTTCGGTCGGCTGCGAAGTAACAACCAGATTTCCTTTGTTAGGCGATAAAATCCTGACCTCCGCCTGATGAAGCCCTTCGCCGCGCCAATGATTGACGACCGCAAATTTGATAATAGAAACCGGCAAACGTTCGACCATGATGTTTTGAAAAACGCCCATCAGCGAAATTTTATTTCCCATTTCGATGCGTACATCATCACACAGGAGAGTATAAACGAGTTGTAGATTGTCAGTTGTCATAACTTAAAAAGTAAAATTTTGTTTTGAATTAGAAAGTTCCAATGCGGGGTAAATTTCAATTTTCGGCTTTTTTAATTTTTATGAAATTTTGAACTTTCCTTTCAGTTTGGTCAAGAGTATAATCGGAAACAAGGTTTTAGATTTGTGCTTTTCGATTCTTTCTTCGGGCTTTGCGGCCAGATGTGAACAAAGTTTGAAGATCAAATAAATCGCCAATCGTAAATCTCTAATCACAAATGTTTTATGTTTTGATTTGTATCTCGCTTACTTCGGTGGGGATTGTCGCCCTGCAATTTCTCTATCTGGCCTATCTCGAAAGAATCGAAATCGAACATAAAAAACGGATTCGCGAACTGGAAAAACATTGCCGACAAATGACTCGAAAACTCGCAGATGCCCAATTTCAGATTGCCGAACAAGTTAAACTGCTCGAAGATTCTAACGAAAGTGACGAAGAAGTCTGGGCGGAAGTAATTGATTCTGACCGCTGATTTTTAATCAGGTTTTCGCTGATTGTTTTGAGGAGTTCCCGTTACTCCGGTTCATGGAGTTGAGCCACCGTCGCGCCCCAACTACCCGAAAATTCATCCGCCGTTTTATAGGATTTAACGAGATTATTCTCGCTCAGGACTTTTCTGACAATTTCCCTTTGCACCCCGATTCCCTTTCCGTGAATGATTCTGACCCGGCGAAAACCTTTCTTTTGAGCTTCGATCAAATAGGTTTGGACCACGCTTTTGACTTCGCGCGGCGCAAAAGAATGGAGATCCAATGAATCTGTAACTTCCAGTTCGACCGGATCGGGAAACGGATTAAAAAGGTCTATTTCGTCATTATTTGACATCTTTTTTCTCTGATGGAATATCAGTCGGGGGCGTGATTTTCAAACGTCCTTTGGCATCTTTGAACACTACAAAGCGTTTTTCCTCGAGTTGTCCGCCCGGCATTTTTATTCTCAAGACAAAACTTTTGTTGTCGCCCGTGCCATCAACTCTCATCGGCACTTTCCCCTCGACATTTTCGTTACGGTAAACTTTGTAATGCCCCTGATCATATTTGTCATAGCCGAGCACTAAAATTGTATCAAAATCAGGTTCGCTATCTCCGCTCGTGGCTTTCACAACATTGCTCCGCATTAAAACCACCCAGCTTCCCGGGGTTGAAATTTTGGCGGCGCTGTCTTTCGAAGAAAATTTTTGCTCGGACTCTGAGCCATCAAGTTTTTGCCAGGTCACGATTTTGTTCGATTCTTTTTCATAGATACCGATGTCGGTCGGTAATTCAAGTTCGACTTGCCGGCCAAACAACCAACCCGCCGGGGCCGGCGAAACATCAGGAGTCAGACGAATC
>JANOEF010000190.1:0-4414 GCA_031413075.1 Acidobacteriota bacterium
GTTACTTGACGCAATCAAACTTACAAATCGAGCTTATATTTTCGATAATTCGGGCGAAAAAGCGGTATTAATCGTAGAAATAACTGACGGACAACAAATCGAAATTAAGACCAGTAGAACTCCTTTATGGTTTAGGAACAATGTCTTAGATAAAATTTAACAATGGAAACAAATACAAATTCAATCATCAGCAAAGTCTGGAGTTTTTGTAATACTCTCCGCGACGACGGCGTTTCTTACGGTGATTATCTCGAACAATTGACCTATCTTTTGTTTCTCAAAATGGCTGACGAATATTCAAAATCGCCGTATAACCGAACTTTGCCGATACCTACTGAATACAGTTGGGAAAGTCTTTCAGGTCTTCGCGGTGCTCCGCTCGAAATTCATTATGTCAAGGTTTTGCGAAATCTCGGCAACGAAAAAGGAATTCTCGGACAGATTTTCACCAAAAGCTAAAACAAAATTCAAGGCCCGGCGAAATTGTATAAGCTGATTGATTTGATTGGCAAAGAGAGTTGGAATGTCATCGGTGCCGACGTCAAAGGCGAGATTTACGAAGGACTTTTGGAAACTTAGGCAAAAATGTCCCATCAACACAGCCGTTGGCAGTTTATTGGACTCTGCGAAACATTTTCTTACTTTGAATAAGCCTTAACGTTAAATTGAATGACTCTCGAAATTCAGCGGTTGAAATTTTCTGAACAATTGGACTAAACTTAGCGTAAAATTAAATCGGCTATGCCTAAAAAATTTGATACCAATCCATTAGACCCGGAGTTTCCAACCAAGGTTGCCGAAGCGCAAGAGGCTGAGACTATGTCCAAATTAACACCTGAAACGCAGTATTTTCCAAACAACGTGATGACCGATGAGCAGACGCGCAAATTTCAAGAGGCGCAGTATAATCAAGTGTTTAATCCGCCGAACTATCAGCCGCCGATGGTTTATCAAGCCAACCGATTTGCCGAAATTCAGCCGATTAACCGCAAAGTTGACAAAGTCGGTTTGCCCGAAAATATCCTGGTTGCGCTCCCCTATTTGCCGTGGGGCATCGGGTTGGTGGCGGGCTTGATTGAGCTTTTAATTGTTCCGAGCAGCGAGCCCAAAGTGCGCTTTCACGCGGCTCAAGGACTGGCTCTCAACCTCGGTATTTTGTTGATCGCGACCGTTTTGGGAGTGGTGGATAATTTTTCCGATTGGGCGAGTTTCGGCACCGGGCTTTTTTGGCTGGCCATGACCATTTGCTCATTTTATTGGGCTTATAAGGCTTATCAGGGTAAACCTGTCAACATCGAATCGGTGGATGATTTGACCAATTGGCTCGAAGAAAAAGTTAAGTTGAAATAGCGAGGTGAGCTTATGTATTGTGCAAAATGCGGAACAGTAGTAACTGAAAAGCTCAATTACTGCAATAGTTGTGGGGGAAAACTGGCCAAAAGCACGGATGGCGAAAGTCACAGACCGTTGCTTGACACAATTTTGTTGTCAGTTGGCCTTATTTCTGTGATAGGACTTAGTTTGTTTCTCGGATTGGTTGTGTTGCTTTTGTTTAATGGTATGTCTCGCGAAGCCGTCGCTATTATTTCGGGATGCTATCTGGCTACACTTTTTGCTATTTGTTTCAGTTTGACCCGATTGATGGGAAAACTGATTGACATCAAACCCAACCAAAAAGCGGAAGGTTCACACCAAACCTTTCAACCGCCTCAACTGGTGATGCCGACCAACCCGCAGCTCGGTGAATATCAGCAACCGGTCGGAAGTGTCACCGACCACACCACCCGAACCTTTGACGAGGTTCTGATAAAAAAGACACTTTCCCACAAGCAATAACCACCAACAGTTGGTAAATCAAGCAAAATACTTCAAAATAATCGGTGAAAATCTGCTGAATCCGTGAAGATCAGCGTTTAATTTTGGCTTTGATTTCAACTACAAAAATAATGGAAGAATTTGAAAAGGCAGCTCGCGAATAGGACATTTCTTCGGCCTTGCTAATAAATTTTGGGAAAACTCGGAATAAAAATCGCTTCACAATACTTACCTCTTGTGAGATTCCAACAATATGCATAAACACAAAACTTTTTATTTTTTGATACTATTTTTTCTTCTGGTTTCGGCCTCGTGTCAAAAACCGGCCTCACCAAAAATAACTATTTCGGGCGAACTGAAAAACGTGCCCCAAAATAAACTTGTTCTAACTTTAGAAGAAGATATTAACCGCAAAATCAGTCGGGTGATCGAAGAAATTCAAGTGGATGCCCAGGGCCGCTTCAAAATTGAAAAAGAATTGACTCCGCATATCTACTCGTTGAAAATAACCGATAATAAAACGGTGACACTGGCGATAGATAGCGGACAAAATGTGATCGTTTCCGGCGATGCCTCAGATGAAAAAACGATCAAGGTGACAGGTTCTGAAGATACGGCAAAACTCGAGGCTTACCAAAAATTCCGCGGTGAATCACTCAATCGCCTGGTCATCTCGGTTCGGAATCAAATCAAAGCATTGAAAGAGAAAAACACTCCTGAAAATGATCCCAAACTACTGGAATTAAACCAGCTTGAGACTGAAAACTATAACAAACACAAGGACGAAATGATCGAGTTTGTAAAAAAAGAAATGGGAGCTTCAATTGCGATTTATTCGACTTCGATCCGTTGGGACGGCGACAAGAATATCCCTTTTTTGAATGACTTAGCTAAACGATTTGAAGAGAAACATCCAAATTTACCCATCACCGAAAAAGTAAAAGAAAAAGTTAGAATTTTGACCAATAACAGTATCGGCGGGACGGTCTCTGAAATCGCCATGCCGGATAAAGATGGTCAAAAACAGTTGCTAACTTCAATTAAAGCAAAAGTTATCCTAATTGATTTTTGGGGCAGCTGGTGTGCGCCGTGTCGCCGGGAAAGCAAAGAACTGAATGAACTTTATAAACAGTATCAGAAAAAAGGCTTTGAGATTTACGGCGTTGGTCTGGAGTCTGAAAAAGAGGCCTGGCTAAAGGCTATCGAGCAGGATAAACGAGTTTGGACAAACGTCGCCAGTTTTTCCGAATTTGAAACGCAAGCGGCCTTCGATTACTCCGTAACTTCATTACCAGCCAATTTCCTGATTGACCAAAATCGGCAGGTTATCGCAAAAAACTTACACGGAAAAGAGTTAAAAGAAAAGCTGGAGTCATTGTTTGGAAATTAGGAGCAAAGCATTGAATTCAAAATCCTAGTGCTTGAAAACAAAATTTCGTCGGATTAATTACAAAAGTAAGAGTTGAATTTTGTTCAACTTAGCCAGCCGTCAGCCAACCCTTCCCAGCCAATGATCGGTTTGATGAGGTTCTTTTTCCCATTTTCCGGGGTCAAGTTGCAACGCCTTTAGGTGGTGACTGACTCCACTTTGGCCGGTTCGTCCGGAATCTCTGAAATCTCCGCTTTATAATCACAACCCTCAACGTTACAATATTTAACCGTCCCGTCTTTTTTGGTCGTTTTGGCAAAGAGCATGGCGGCGGCACATTTCGGACAGGCCTCTAAACTCGGTTTATCCCAATAAACCTCATCGCATTTCGGATAGTTTACGCAACCGTAAAAAATCTTTCCGCGTTTGGATTTTTTCGCGGCAATTTCGCCTTTTCCGCATTTTGGACATTTTATTCCGATTGTATCGCGTTTGATATGTTTGCATTTCGGATAATCGGAACAGGCCGTAAATTCGCCAAAACGTCCCTGCCGAATAGCCAGATTTTTTCCGCAGTCAGGACATTTTTCGTCAATCTCAACCGGCGGCGCAACTGTTTTAACCTCGCCTGATTTGGCGATTTTGCGAATATTTTTGCATTCCGGGTAGCCAGTACAGCCGTAAAAAGAACCGAACCGACCTTTTTTCAAAGCCATCGGTTTGCCGCAATTTTCACACGCCGGAACCTCATCGGCCGTTGTTCCTTCACCGTTTTCGGCTGATTGACTGCTGTCGGCTGTCTGCTTTGAAGCAACTTCTCTGGTTGTCTGGCATTCGGGATAATTGGCACAGGCCAGAAACTTGCCGAATCTACCGAATTTGATGACCATTCCGGCACCGCATTTTTCGCAAATTTCATCGGTTGGAATAGCTTGTTTTTTGATATTTTTGATGTTCTCGGTAGCTTTTTCGAGGTCTCCCGAAAACTTATCGTAAAACCGCTGCATCGCCACCCGCCAATCAAGTTTCCCGTCCTCGATTTCGTCCAGGCTCTCTTCCATCTGCGCGGTGTAGGTAGTGTTAAAAATATCGTCGAAATTTTGCACCAGCATATCATTAACCGTCGTGCCTAAAGGGGTTGGGTGAAAACGTCCTTCGAGCCGGTCAACATAATCGCGGTCCTGGATAGTGGTCATAATGGCGGCGTAGGTCGAGGGTCGGCCGATGCCT
>JANOEF010000191.1:0-4610 GCA_031413075.1 Acidobacteriota bacterium
ACTGAAATTGTTTATTACCGTTGGTGCGTTCCGAATGTACGAAAGCATCAATCAGTTTTCGCGTTTCTTCGTTTTCGTGATAATCAACAGCGACTTGATATAAACCGTTGAAGACACAGTAAATAGTTGGGCTGTCATAAATTAGACTCGAATAGACTTGCAGGTCGCCATTGACGATATGAACCATCGTCCGCAGTTCGCCCGTCCAGGCCGGAGAATAATACACGGCATCAACCAACGCCCCAAAGGGTTGCCCCGAACCGATAAAATCAGGCCCGAGATAAATGCGGTCATTGTCCGAGTCAATCACGCCAAAAGCGAAATCTGCAAACTCCATCCGCGACCGAAGCGGTCCGGTCGCATCCAATTTGGTGTTCATCGTGTAAAGTGTTTTGCCGTCAATATTTGCGGATTGACGATACACTTTGTTCCACCCCACGTGCGTTCCGTCCGGTTCAAAAATCGAGGGCTGTCCGTGCCATTCGCCTTCGATGCTCTTTTGCCAATTTGATTTCATAAGAGATGTAAGCTGTAAGACTTAAGCTGTAAGACCTAAGTTTTTCTTAGTTTACCGACAAATGAAATTAGCATTTTCTTGATTTCATTTGCCTGCGTTTCCAATATTTCGTAATTTTCTGTTTTAATAAACCCTAAATCTTTTGCAAGCAATAAATGGTTTTGCAATTCACTTGCCGAACCAATCGAAATTTGCAAAAATCTTGCAAAATCAATATCACTTTGCCTTCCGCAACCTTCAGCGATATTCGCGGAAATCGAAGAACTTGCCCGCCGAATTTGACTGGTTAATCCAAATAGTTCTTCTTTTGGAAAACTCGCCGTTATTTTATAAATCTCAAGTGTCAAACTGTACGATTTTTGCCAAACTTTGAGGTTCTTGAAATCTTGCATAGTTATAAAATGTAAGCCATATGCTCTTAGCTTTAAGCCATATGCTTTAAGCTTTAAGCTTTAAGCCGTAGAAAATAGATATTTCTACTGTAAATTACTATGTATTAGCCTACAGCTTACAGCTTACAGCCTGGTGAATTAAATCTCCTGACTCTTTAGAACCTCACGCATTTTTGCCGACATTTCTGCACCGACTAAACGGTCAACTTGCGTCCAGACCTGATCAATTTCCGGATTAAAGATAATTTCACGATTCCGTCGGTCGCGTTCAGCAAAATCCGCACCAAAAATCCTATTTGTAACATTTTGGCTGATGCCGTTTTCGATCAATGAAAACCAATGATTCAAGTAGAAATCAACCGACTCGAAAATCTTTTTGAAGGCCTCGGCCTCGGCCCGGTTGACCAGCATCCAAGGCGACATTACCGCCAATTGTCGTGGATTCAAATGTGCTTTCGATAAACCTTCAATTTTTCCGGCCTTTTCAAATTCCTCGGTCAAATTGTCATAAACGGCATCAATGTATTCAAGATTAGCTCCCAAATCTACCCGCGGAATCAAATCAAGATGAAAAGCATAGGTCGTGTCGTTATTGACCGAATCGAGCGTAAAATGCGGAATCGGAGAATCGGTTTTGGCAAACGCAAAAATCATATGGCTGTCGAGCTTGATAAACGGCACGCTCATTCCGATATACACCGCCTTCGACAATTTTTCACCCGAAAAAATTCGGACACTCCCGACCGGTTCGGGCATCATCGGCGATGTCAATGGAATGGTTTTAACTTCGCTTAAACTCAAACGTTCACGAAGTTTATCTAAAGTTGAAAAGGCTAACTCGGCGGCTAAAGTCATACGATTTTGGATGTTGGATTTTGGATCTCTCCCAGCGTCCCCGCGTCTCTCCGGATCCGGGTTTAATTGACAGCATCCGAATCAATTTCCTTGGTCGTCGGAACTTGCTTCATGACCCAGGCATTGGCAAGTTCGGGAACTTCACGGCGAGTTGGCGACGGGATGACGGTAAATGTTCGTCCCGATAACTCGGATTGAATTTTGTGGGAATCAATTCCCCAACCCATTTCGATATATTTGTTACGCATTTTGCGATAGGCAATCTGAATCGCGTCAGATTTAACGTGTAATTCGGCGGCAATATCAAATGGTAAAATTTCCGGACGGACTTCTTCTAAGACGGTTTTATCCTGTCCAAAAATTTTATCAACCCGTTTTCGGGCATCGCCGTCAGCCCAATTCCCTTTGAAAAAAGTCCGCAGATTTATCCATTTAACGACTGTCTTAAATTCATCAACCGGGATGTGAAAATTGAGTAAGACCATTAACCCAATCGGCAAAGTCACTTCTAAAAGTGTGACATTCGGCATAAAAAAGCCAGCTCGGGTTTTGACCCCGGGACGGTCTTTTTTAGCAAACAATCCCCAAATCCCTTTAGGCGGCGGAGGGTCAAGGGTGACGGTTGCCTCGGCTGAATAATCGCCGTAAACTATTTCATAATCAGGAACTTGCGGTTTATCGCGATTTCCAAAAGCATCACCATGGACAAACGGAGCATGGGCAATATCAGCCGAATTTTCGAGCGAGCGTTCATAGTTGACTTGCCACTGGTATTCGCCGGTCAGCTGCTTAAATTTCGGGTCGCCGTGATGCGGCAGATCGGGTAACGGGGGACGTTCTGCTTCGGGCAGATCGCCCAAAAAAGCCCACACAAAATCATATTTCTCAAGGGTCGGATAGGCATCAACTCGAGCCCGTTTCGGAATCGGAACATTGTCAAAATTCGCCGGAATCTTTGAGCATTGACCGTTGGTCTCGTATTGCCACCCATGATAGGGACAGACGACACAGCCTTTTTCCACCCACCCGCCCGACAACGCTCCGCCACGGTGGACGCACAAATCGGACATCACTTGTGCCTGACCGGATTCAGTCCGATAAATGACTAAATCTTGCCCTAACACCTTGGCCCGTTTTGGTTTAATGGAAACGTCTTTAGCGAACTCAATCGGATACCAGAAGTTTTTTAGCATATTCTTAACTTTAGTTTGTTATAATTCAATGACAAATTACTTGAAAATGTTATAAAAGTCAAACTTTCTTATTGAAATTTTAGAAAATTTGTATTAACTTTATAACATTTAAGCTAAAGATGAAATCTGAAAACCAAAATCTGAAATCTAAAAGAGAGTTTGATGTCATAATTTCGGGAGCAGGTCCGGTTGGCATGTCACTTGCGCTGGCACTCGCGCGAAAGGGGGTATCAGTCGTCGTTCTGGAAAAGTTAAACGAACTCAGCCACGAAGCCCGAGCCAGCACGATACATCCGCCAACCCTCGAATTTTTCGAGGAAATCGGGGTTATCGAAGATATTTTGGCGAATGGATTGCGAATCGAAAATTTGCAGTTTTGGGAGCGCAAAAATAGAGAATTGGTCGCCGATTTTCCTTACAAATTGATTGAAAATGATACCAAATACCCATATCGTTTCCAATGTCCGCAAAGCACAGTAACCCGGATTATTCTGAAGCACCTGGAGCAGACAGATTGCGGTAAGATTTTGTTTAATCACGAGTTTTGCCGATTTGAGCAAAATCCAGACGGAGTCAAAGTAATTGCCGAAACTCCAACCGGTAAAGCCGAATTATATTGTAAATACTTGATCGGATGCGACGGTTCATTCAGCAAAGTTCGGGAAAATCTAGGGCTCGGCTTTGAAGGCAAGATTTATGAAGACCGCTTTTTGCTCATTAGTTCCAACCTCGATCTCAAACCGTTTTTTCCCGAAATGGGCACCACGGCGTATGTTTTCGACCCTGAGGAATGGGTGATTGTGATGACGTTGCCTGATGCCGTGCGGACTGTTTTTCGTCTAAAACCCGAAGAAGACGCGGAATTCGCTAAAAAAGAAGAAAATGTCCGCCGGCGTCTCAAAAATTTTTTAGAAGCGGACATTAATTATTCAATCAACAGCATTTCAACCTATTTTATCCATCAGCGGGTGACCGAAACTTTTCGGGTCGGGAGAATTTTGTTAGCCGGTGATGCGGCTCATTTAAATAATCCGACGGGCGGGATGGGAATGAATTCCGGGATTCATGATGCCCAATATTTATCGCGTCAGTTAATCAGAGTGATCAACGGCGAAAGCGATACTTTGCTGGAGGATTACGCCCGAATCCGCCACCGGGCGGCGACCGAGATGGTTCAGGCAACTGCCGATAAAAACTATTCTGATTTATCCCAGGCGGACGAAGCGGCCAGATCGGAACGCAATAAAGTGTTGCGCGAAGCGGCCAAAGATGAGAAAAAAGCCCGGGCCTATCTGTTGAAAACTGCGATGCTGGCTGATAGGATTTAACAAATGATCTACGACGTTATCATCATCGGACTCGGAGCGATGGGAAGTGCTGCCGCCTACCAGCTGACCCAAAAGGGATTAAAAGTTTTGGGCCTTGACCAATTTTCGCCGCCGCATAATTTCGGTTCATCCCACGGCGAGACCCGAGTAACGCGACAAGCCATTGGCGAGGGCGCGGAATATGTTCCGTTGACGCTGCGAAGTTACGAAATTTTTCGCGAGATTGAAACGAAAACAAATGCTGATTTGCTAACTGTGACGGGTGGATTGATTTTGTCGAATCCAAACGGTGCGGCCAATCTCCACGGCAATAACGGGTTTATCG
>JANOEF010000192.1:0-12426 GCA_031413075.1 Acidobacteriota bacterium
ATCTCGTTGGCTACTAAATGATTGATAATTTTTCGGCTCGTTTTATGCAGATAATCTTTGATTTTGCAATTTCGTTTGTGAGTAATAGCTTTAATTCGATGACTCGTTTTTCGGTTATTATTAAGTCTTGATTGTAATTCAGCTTTTCTTTTATTGAAAAATTGATTGACTGATTTTAACGGCTTTCCATTGATAATCATAGGCTTAATGGCGTTTGATGTAACACACGCCTAAACTTTATCGCGCAATTGCAAAACCTGCTCGCGCAAGATCGGATTAGTTTTAAAACTACCGGTGTGTCCCTGGGCGGCAGTAGCTCGCTGAATGTGCCAGTATGACAACCCTAATTTTCCGACCGAACGTAAAAACTTCCAACGGGCGAAAAACCTGCCGGAAGTGATTCCGCCTAATAGCCAACCGGTACTTTTGAAGGCTGAAGTAGCGGTCTTAAATTGTACATCCGAAATCAAACCCTGAGCGACATCAATAGCCAGCATTTCTCGTAAAATTTTGTTTTGCCGCCGCATAATAAATATACAGACCACAATAAAAATTATAAAGAACGGCGTGCCAAAAATAACAACAGAGAGGACATTTGCCCAGTACGGGTCAAGACCTAAACTTAAAAATATAACAGGTCCGACCGTTGCCACTATCCCATTCCACCCCATATGAAGTAACACAGCCAAAATATAGCCTAAAATTGGCATAATTATTCTGACTAACCAATTATGAGATTCCCGAGCAATACCGCAACCAATGCCCGTCATGGCAGTAAAAGTCGAATGAATGAAAGGAGACATAATTCCCCTCAAAAAAAACAAAAAAAACAGTCCGCCCCCGCCGACTATGGCTCCACCGTAATAAAGAATGTTTTCAACTGTGGCAAATCCCAACCCAATCACCCCACCATAAACGATTCCGTCCAAAACATCGTCAAATTCGCGGCGGAAAAATATCAACAAAATCACGACTCCGATTCCTTTTGAAAGTTCTTCAAAAATAGGGGCAGAAACAACCGCACTGGCCAATCGCGACACCCCCTGATCTTGAGTTGCATCAAATGCAACTTGTCCGACAAAGGTATTAACGTAATATGAAAAAACAATCGCGACAAGTCCGCCCCAGGCAAAAGCAGCGGCAATCAGCCAGGGTGGTTCAGGGTCATATCGGTCCAGAAAAATTAAGGGTAAAATATAAATCATCGCGGGAACAAAAGCTATTACCGTTGAAATAACTGCCCCGACAACTCCGAGATTTTCATACATTATAAAAATCGTCACTAAACCTAAAATTCCATAGATTGCTAAGGCGGCGAGAGCACCAATAATTTTAACGATTTTACTCGACTCTTCGACTTTTACTACCGGATTGTTGAGACCGATAGAACTCATAGAATTTTGAAAATTAGGCTGAGGTTGAAACGGTGTTTCAAATTGCGGGATAGCTGGAGGTTGTCCAAAATTTGGCGGTGACGGCTGAAATGGTTCATTAAATCCGAACGGTTGGGCATTTCCCATAGGAGCAGGTTGAAACGGCATTACCATTTGCGGTTGCCCCGCATCTGCTTCGACAGCAACTGAAACGGTCGGACCATTTTTCCCAAACTGGATCGTATCACCGCTGTTTAACTTGACGATCTGGATATGGTTGCCATTGACAAAGGTTCCGTTGGTGCTCCGGTCATCAAAAAGATAAACGCCGTCCGGTTTGATCTCAAAATGTGCGTGTTTGGTCGAAACCATATTTTCCTGCATGGGGTCGAACAATAAATCGCAATTTGCGCCGCGTCCAACAGTCAAAAAACCTTCGGATAAATCAAGTCTTTTGCCCGCTAAAGTGCCAGTTTGAACAATTAGTGTAAGTTTCATAGACCTATCATTAAATCGAAAAGCCCAAAGTCAAGATTTTTGTTAAGACTTTAGGCAATTATCAAAAAATATATTTTTGTTGGTAAATTAAGCTGGTTTATTTTAGTTTCAGAGTCAAATTACAAAACTAAAAACCTAAATTCAGGAGATAGCTTTTGAAGCTTCTCTCATCACTAAATCAAATGTGCCCGGTGCTACTTTGCGAAAGCGTTTATTACGATTCAAAGAGACGGCAATTGAAATAGTCGGGTTATTACCATTAAATTCCATCCCGCCTGCACAAAGCAAATTATAAAGTTCGTTGACATGCAACGGTTCACCGGATTCTCTTAATAATAACGAACAGGCCTGAGTTATGGTTCGTTCAGAAAACCGATGACTGATAGGTTCTATCCGGCGACTGAGCGAAGGAATATTTCGCGAATTATTGATGTATGACACTGACCCGCCACGATTGTAATTTTGGGACTTATTTTGATTTTTGGATTGGTTTCGATTCGGGCGTTTCATCTCAGACGGCATATCATAATCGTCTTCAATTTCTTTATTTTTAGAGATGTTCCAACTCTGATTTCCGGAGCGAATAGTCGCCAAGAGACTAAAAATAGCCGCTTCAGTTTTGGAAGCACTGTTTTCCAGCGCATCAATTTCCTGTCGCAAGCGGTCGGATTCGGTTTCTAATTCACGGAATCTGACGAGCAGACGGTTTTGGGCATTCCGCGTCTGACGCAAACTCTGCTCTAAAGTTGAAATAAGATTTTCATCTAACATAGTTTTGTCTTCATAGCTCATTCTTAATTTTCAATTTACCAAAAATAAAAGATTTCAGGCGATAAATGTTTTTAGTTGAATGTTATTTGTTACGTTCAATCATAAAGTCCGGAATTTCTTTCAATGCTTCACAATACTTTGAATCGGCTAAAATTTCAAGGTTTTTTCGCGCTTTTTCCGCAAAATTATAAGCACGTTGGCGAGTAGCATCCAATGTTCCATATTTTTCCAGTTTGGTTAAGATGACCTCACGCGGTATTTTTTGATAATCTCCATCGTGCATAATTTGTTCTAAATCTTTGATTATGCCCGGTTCTTTTTCTCGCAATAAAATAAGTGGTAAGGTCAATTTCCCTTCCAGCAAATCAGCTCCCGAAGCTTTGCCGAGTACCTCATCATCGGCGGTAAAATCAAGCCAATCATCAGCCAACTGAAAAGCGATTCCGAGATTCATTCCATATTCTCGCAAAGCTGCTTGTTGATCCGGGGAACTATTCCCGAGAATCGCCCCGATTTCACAGCAGGCAGAAAACAAATAGGCAGTTTTACGTTTCAAAATGTCAAAATAATCAGTTTCGGGAATATCAACTCGCCCGAGCATTGTCAATTGAATCAATTCGCCTTCGGTCATTTTACGGGTCAGGGCGGTCAGAATATCTAAAATCTCCAACGAACGTTCCTGCAAACTTGTTTCAAAAGCCGACATATAGAGCCAATCGCCCATCAAAACAGCAGTTTGGTTACCAAAACGAGCGTTGACGCTGGTTCGATTCCGCCGGGTATCAGCGTTGTCAATAATATCATCATGCACTAAAGTCGCAGTGTGCAGCATTTCCATCACTACCGCTAAACTAATGACATTCGCTTGAGAAGCTTTCCCGCCTGTCGCATAATTTGCTAAAAGCAGCAGCGAAGGTCTCACCCGCTTTCCGCCCGAAGCTCGCAGATAATCGCCTAAATAGTTGATTACTTGGATGTTAGAAGAGGCTTGATGTTCAAATTCGGTCTCGACCAGGGCCAGTTCATGAGAAATTAAATTAAAAATCCGACGAGCTGTGAACCCCTTGGTGGAAAAAACTAATTTTGGTGAAAAGGTTTGCATTTAAGGTCAAAAATTACAATTATATGATAATTCGACATCGAACAAAGTAATTGTTTGTATTCAATTTTGTTTGTCGGAATAATCGAATTTTACCTGAACTGATCATGGTCTGGTAAAATTTTAATTAATTTCTAATTGTTCCGATAGTTATCAAATTGCATATCAATTCCGAAGTCCCGGGCTTTAAGTTTCGCGATTACATCCTGCAGAAGATCGCGGTCTTTACCTGAAACGCGCACGGTTTCGCCCTGAATTGAGGCTTGCACCTTGAACTTTTCGTCTTTGATATATTTTACTACTTCCTTGGCTTTTTCGATCGGAATCCCTTGTTGAACTTTGACTACCTGTCGAACCGAACCACCGGAGGCCTGTTCAATTTTTTGATAATCCAGCGCTTTTAATGAAATCCCGCGTTTAATGCATTTC
This sequence comes from Acidobacteriota bacterium, assembly GCA_031413075.1. Lineage (GTDB taxonomy): Bacteria > Acidobacteriota > Blastocatellia > Pyrinomonadales > Pyrinomonadaceae > JAIBCC01. The sequence continues at coordinate 4,171 of JANOEF010000192.1, forward strand.
CCTTGAAAAATATCGTTCATGTTTTTCAATTTAGTTTCATCTTCTGCGCTCATTAACAAATCTTTGCCGTTTAATTCAACCGTGGCTCTGCTACCCTTAAAATCAAATCGCTGTGAGACTTCTTTGGTCGTCTGATTGATTGCATTGGTTACTTCGGCGTAATCGGTTTTAGATACAATATCGAAAGAATTTTCTTTTGCCATAATTTCTTCAAGTTGATTTATTTGTATAAATGATAAATAATCAAGGTAGTTTGGATATTATATCAAAACTTTAATTTATTTTCTTAACTTGCCCCAAATTTCAATTTTGTTGACTTTACCTGATGGGCAAGAATTTATAAACTTCAAGTGATTATTGTTGCATTAGCAGTGAAGTTTTCTATTTGAAAAGCTGTTGGATAGTAAAAACAACCCCCCATTTTTGGTTCTAACTAAGACAATGACTACTTTTAATAATTTAGTTGAAGATTTGACGAAAGAAAATTTACTTGACGATAGAAATTATTCGGCACGTCAAAAATTTAGAAATAAAAAAGTTACGGATTTTCCCAGTTCAATCGAATTACTTCGGACTTCGACTCCCGATATTTTGGAATTGGCAGAAAACCATGATTTAAAACTACCTGATTTTAGTTTTTTCCAACCGGAAAACATCCTCGAACTTGGTCAGGAAGATCGGATTAAACCAGTTTTAACAGATTCTTCTGCTCCGGGACCATTTCATAGTACTGAAAAATTTATTCGCTTTCAGCAAACCCGACGAAAAACTAAAACACAGAAAAAAGGTGCCAAATTCTGTCAACACTGTGAGATTTATATGCCTTTTTATACCATGAATTGTCGTTTCTGCCACGGACGATTGACAGCCGGGTTGTCCTACTATTTGATGATAGCGCTCGGAGTAGTCATGATCGTCTTATTTTTGTTTATTGTTCTTGCCAATAAATCCTATAAGTGAAAAAAGCTGTAAAAGTTTTTAGTCGTTTGATGTGCTAAGTCAGATAACTCAATTCCGTATAATTCTGCTAAAAACTTTGCCGTATGTTTAACAAAGCTCGGTTCATTGCGTTTTCCACGCATCGGAACGGGAGATAAAAAAGGACAATCGGTTTCAATTAAAAGCCGCTCAAGCGGAACAATTTTCGCCGCCTCCCTTAAATTTTCAGCTTTTTTAAATGTCACGTTTCCCGCAAAACTAATCAAAAAACCAATATCCATTAAAGTCCGGGCCATTTCCGGGGTTCCGCCGAAACAATGCATGATGCCGCCGCGAAATGACGAATCCCGACATTCTTGAGTTAAAATCGAAATTGTTTCGTCATCTGCATCCCGGCTGTGTATGATTACCGGAAGATTCAACTCGCGGGCTATTCGAAGCTGCCGGATAAAAACCTCTTTTTGGATCTCTCTGGGCGAATAATCGTAGTAAAAATCTAACCCGATCTCACCCCAGGCTATTACTTTTTCACTGGAGTTCGCCAGTTTGATGAGGTTTTCAGCTTCAGTTGGTCCAAAAGTTTTTGCATCGTGCGGGTGAACTCCGATCGAACAAAAAACATTTTCATTTGAATCGGCCAGCCTGATGACCCGGGCAAAATTTTCTATCACATCTGCCTCACCTGTGCCGACCACTAACATGGCCGCCACCCCGGCCTCCCGGGCGCGTGCAATAACCAACTCCCGATCAGTGTCAAACTGGTCTGAGTCGATATGACAATGTGAATCAACTAAAAGCATGGACAGGATTCTAAATTTCTTATTATTTAGTAATTACAAATGAATCAAAAAATTTATTTGCAATCATTTTATTATTTTCAATTGCATTTGAAACAGAATTTCCAGAGGTGGACTGATATGAAACAATTAACTCGAAATAACGATTGCCCATAGCAAAAATACGATGTTGAGAAATATTGCTACTCCCTTTCAGATAAACAACTTCCACTCCCTCAATTCCATTTTGAATTATTTTAGTCCGGCTCATCAATTTATTTTTGGACAAAATTAATTTTGTTAATTCTTCGATTGTTTCGCTATCTTTTATCCGCACTTTATAAAACGAATCAGTATAGATCAGGGCAAACCCTAACAATCCCCCGGCTGCACGATGAGCAGTAGATTTCAATCTCATTTCACCGGTTCCTTCGTCTTCTATGTTTATAATAGGAGTTTCAGGAAACAAAACCTTAAATTTACCATCAACCGAGGTGAATTCCTTCCACTCGGATACTGATCCGGCCACCGGAGTTTTAGTAACTACTTTGATTGGAGGTTTAGGTTTTTTGGTAGTTTTCTTTTTTTGCGCCAAAAGACCGGGTGCACCGAATAAAATACTTATCACGATTGAACTTACGATTAAAATTTTCACAACATTCTCCTCTGCTTGGTTAATCTTCAAATCAACCAAAAGTCTCTGGTTATTTCAACCTGGCACCAATATCAACATTTTCAATAAAAGCCGCTAAAGCTGGTTTTTCACCTGTGCCGTCTTCCAGTGAAGCGGCACAAATCATTCCCTGGGATTCTAAACCTCTCATTTTACGAGGCTTAAGATTGGCTACGACCACTACTTTTCTGCCAATCAGCGTTTCTGGTTCGTAAAATTCGGCGAGCCCGGCCAGGATTTGGCGAGGTGCGGATTCACCTAAATTAATCTCAAATCGTAGTAGCTTATCAGCTTTTGGAATTCTCTCGGCCACTAAAATTTCACCGACTCGTAATTCTACTTTGAGAAAATCATCTATGGTGATGAATTGCTCCGGGTCATTTTCATGGTCAGTTTGACCTGATTTTTCCCCCGCTACCTTTTCTGTTGCAGACTTTTGTGTGCTGACTGCTAATTGGTTAATGTCTTTTTCAATTTCCGTCATAATTTTTACTTTATCAAGATTTGGAAAAACCCCTTTAATTTCTCCAATTTTAATCCCTTGTTTTAATTCACCATATTTCAGACCGCTCGGATCAATGTTTGCAATGTCGTCGGTGAGGCCGATTTGTGTGTAGATTTCACTTGTGGCCTGCGGCATAACCGGATAGAGCAAGACACAAAACCAACGGAGCGATTCTGTCGCCCGATACAAAACAGCCTCGAGTGTTTCGCGCTGACTTTCTTCTTTTGCCAAATTCCAGGGCTTAGCATCTGACAGGAATTTATCAATTTTGGCAATCGCACTCCAAATCGTTTCCAATGCCCGGCTGAACTCAAAATCGTCAAATTGCTGTAAGAATTCGTTGCGCGAAGTTTCCAAAATTTTGGCAACTTCCTGGGCATCAGGCGCGACACCTGCCCTTTTGGCGTTTAAGTAGTTTGCATCATTAATGATCCCTTCAGGAATTTCACCCCGGCAAAAATTGCGAATCATCGTCAAAACCCGACTCGATAGATTTCCCAACCCTTTGGCCAGGTCAGAATTCACCCGTTCGATAAAATTCTCATAACCAAATTTACCATCTTGACCAAACACCATTTCCCGCAAACAGAAATAGCGGACCGCATCATTCGAAAAATATTTGTGCAAAATACCAATATCAATCACATTGCCAAGCGTTTTACCCATTTTCCGCCCATCGGCATCGAGCCACATCCCGTGTGCATAGACCTGCTTTGGCACCGGTAACCCAGCCGCCAAAAGAAATGAAAACCAATAAACAGTATGGAAACGCAAAATGTCTTTTCCGACGAGATGAGTGACATTTGCCCAATATTGTTCGGCCTCATTACCTTTTTCATGCTTGATGGCAGTCCAATAATTTGACAGTGCATCGAGCCAAACATACATCGTATGTTCTTCATCATCCGGAACCGGTATGCCCCAGTAAACGGCTGATTTCAAACGAGAAATTGAGAGATCCTGCAACCCGCTTTTAATAAACGAAACAACCTCATTTCGTCTCGCTTCAGGGCGGACAATTTCAGTTTTTTCAATGATTTGTAAAAGAGTTTCGGCATAATCACTGAGGCGAAAAAAATAGCTTTCTTCGGATACTTTTTCGAGTCTGGTTTCGTGAACCGGACAAATTGGTTCGTTATTTTCCAGCCGATATTCTTTTTCGGTCTTAAATTCGGCACAAGCGGCACAAAACCAGGCATCATAATAGCCTTTGTAGATCGGTGAATTCCCTTTTGGAGTTTTGTTTTTGGCAATTTCACGCCAAAGATCCTGAACTGCCTCGTAGTGATACGGATTGGTCGTCCGCATAAAAATATCATAGCTCAAACCAAAATCGGCAAAAACCTTTTTCAATTCATCCGAAATAAAATCAACCTGGGCTTGTGGAGTTCTCCCATTTTTTTCGGCTACTCTTTGGATATTTATTCCGTGTTCATCTGTTCCAGTCAGAAAATAAGTTTCAAACCCCCTTTGTTTTTTATACCGGTTAATGGTATCGGCGACGATGGTCGTATAAAGATGTCCGAGATGCGGCAGGCTGTTGGCGTAATAAATTGGAGTTGTAATATAGAATTTGTTCATAACCTAAAGAGAAAATAGTAAATCGTAAATGGGAAATAGTAAAACCGGACTACTCTCCATTTACGACCTAAGATTCACTTTTACTAGTTTCAGTAGATCCAATTTATGAAAAACTGTTTGGTCTTGGCCGTTTGAAACTGACTCTGAAAAAGAATCAAACTGCAAAAAATCTCCAATTATCAGAAGCAAAACGGCAATTTAACCAACCTGTAAGCTCTAGGTCAGGGGGGAAATCCAACCTCCAACATCCAACAGATAAACTCCAAAAATTGGAGCTATTGAGGTTTATTTACGATTTGGCTGTGCCTTGGCAAATTCATCGTCTTTATTAAATTTAGGCAATCTATCAGAATTTGAAATTTTCAGACCGATCGCCAACGATATTTCAAGGGTTTGAACCACCCCGTCAAAACGCCAGTTTTCATCAAAATTATCCGAGGGTTGATGATAATTTTTGGCATTATATTCTTCACCTATTTTTTTGGCATCTATACTCTGATCCAAATATTGATCACCGCTTCTGACACTGAGTGCCGGAACTCCACCTTTGGCAAAAGGAAAATGATCGCTGCGGAAAAAGAATCCCTGTTCGGGTTGTTCATCGGGCGAAAAAGACATTCCCCGTTCCTTTAACACTTCCTGTACAATTTTCCAGGTTTCTGATGAGCGTTCTGCACCTAATGCTCCATAATCTCTGGTCAAGCCGTAAAAATTGGCTCCATCATGATTGATGTTGGCGGCCGTTTTTTCGAGCGGGAAAATAGGATTTTTGGCATACCATTCCGCCCCTAACAAGCCTTGTTCTTCGGCTGTGGTGAAAAGAAAAACTTGAGACCTTTTCGGCTGTTCTTTTTTCGGTAATTTAGTAATCGCCTCGGCCAGTGCCAAAATTGAGGCACAGCCCGAAGCATTATCCAACGCTCCATTATAAATGTTATCGCCACTAGGGTTAGCTTCGCCAACTCCGAGATGATCCCAATGAGCGGTGTAGATGACGTTTTGGTCTTTCAGTTTGTTGTCACTGCCTTCCCAAATTCCGACCACATTATTTGAATTAACCCGTTTCATCTCTGACTTGACATCAAGTTTGGCACGAACGCCGAGTTTGACCGGTTTGAAATCACGATTTCGCGCCTTGATCCGCAATTCGTCTAAATCTTTACCGCCCTGCCGAAAGATCGCTCTCGCGGTATCTTCGGTCATCCATGATCGCCAGTTCAAAACCGGAGTTCGGTCGTTAGGTGTCCGGGCAACATCAAAACGCCAGTTCCCGTTTGAAGTCCGGACAACATTCCAACCATAACCGGCAGAATCGCGGGTATGAATCAAAATCACCCCGGCGGCACCTCGCCGAGCGGCCTCTTCAAATTTATAAGTCCAACGACCATAATAAGTTAATCCTTTGCCGCCAAATAAATTCGGTTCTTTTTCGGGAGCCGGAGGATCGTTGACCATCATCACCAATATTTTGCCGCGATAATCGTCTCGATCGCCTTTCCAGTCGTTCCATTTTTGCTCAGGCGCGTCAATTCCATATCCGACAAAAACCAGATCACCTTCAACCGCGAGGCTCTCAGTCTGAGCCCCGGTGGAGCCGACAAAATCATCCCCGAATTTATAATTTGTGCCGCTCACATTGAGGATTGTATTGGGGTTTGTTTTAATGGCAGCTAATGATACAGGCTGAAAATAAGATCCATTATTAGCCGGTTTGATACCCATCTGCTCCAATTGTAAGGCAATAAATTTGGCCGAAAGTTCCCCGGCGGCTGACCCCGGTGCGCGACCTTGGAAACCGTCATCAGCAATAAATCGAGTAATGTTTTTTATCTTTTGCTCGTTGAAAAGCGCGGTATATTTACCCTTCGATTGGGCAAACGAAGTGTTACTAAAAACTAATAAAAAAAGAATTAACCAAAATGTTTTCATTAAATTCTCCAAAATTTTAAGACAGAGTTGGTAAAGATTTTAACTCAATTTTGTAATTTTTTCAGAAAATGGCGACCTGGATTCGTAAATATCAGTAAAATTTTTATCTAAATTCGAATATTGAAATTGAAAATTTTTTCGTTGGTCGAGACAGGTCACAACCAAATTCTTTTTCAGTTTTTGAGAATACACGCTATCTGCCATTAATGCATAATTGAGCAAATCGTAATCAATTTCGACGGTTCTGAAATCTCCCTGAAACTGGTTAAAAACATTTATTTCCGCGTTATTATTGATCAATTCAAGATTTCTGCCATCCGGAATCCATCCATTTCCGTGTCTGGTCAGATAACAACGCGTGACATAAAAGACTTCAGAGTCCAAAATCCCTATTTTCCCACAAATCTCAACGGCATTTTTCGAGGTTGTGTTGGCAAAAGTGACATTCGGGAAAATTCCGTGATTCTGGTCAAGCATTATTCCTTGTGAGCCTTCAAAAATAATGTTTTGAAAGTTTTGGAGAAAATCGTAATCTTTGATATGAATCGGTAAGTGTGATAAAGCGGCAAAGAAATCTTCCAGTTCTGATGCAAGCCATTCTTTGTCAGAACCAATTATATCGAGATGATTTTCGTAATATTTGCCGACTTCGTTTATTTTGGTTCTCAATAATTGCGGATTAAATAAATCAATTGCATAAAGTTTGTAGCCAAAATCAACGCGTTTCATGGTGGTTCCGATTCCGAGTCCGCAACTGCCATGATTATTTTTTCTTTCCTGGATCCGATTTGCAATGACATCAAAGGGGGTGGTCAATTTTGTCAGTGGGTGCAAATACAGTTTCGGACTGACGTTTTTTTTTTGCAATACTACCATTTCATTGAAGATAGTGACCGGATAAAAGGTGCAATGTTCAGAAAAAAAAGAAGGCACACCTCGCAGTGTGCCGCTCCCGAAATTTGAATGAACATGACTTAAATCTTCGATCCAAACAGTATGCCCGCATTGTTGCCCGCCCGAAAATCTGACAACTAAGCTCTTCGGGTTGGCTGAACAAAGATAATCTGTGGTGAGACCTTTTCCTTCGTCCCCAAACCCAAGCCCGACCACAATCTGTGCTTTCATCACGTGTATTATTGCCTTTTGGCTGTATTAAATGAATAAGCCATTCAACATAAACAACTAAATATTTTAGAGAATTATTTCTTCTTCTTTAAATTTGGGTGATTCAGTCATTATTTCGCTCAAGTTTTGCAAAATCTGATCGCCCTGAGTGGTAATAATATCTGAAATAATGATCGGAATATCTTCACTATGAGCGACTTCGAGACAGTTTTCGCGCAACAATTCTTTCCAATATCCGAGCGACTGCGCACCAGCCGAACCTTCCATCACATGGAGGTGATAAACATGATATTTTTCACGCGCTAAAGTCAGAAGCTCATCGGTACTGAAAGTTTTTTGGGTCGGCTCCTCCATGGTTTCGCGCAATTCAATTGAAGTTAAATGCGGCAAACAGGGTTCATCCCCGATAGTAAAGAGAAACCCTTTCTGCTTTCGCTTGTCCCAGGCATCATGTTCAGTCCGCATTCCACTGAAAGCATAGGCTAAGTTGTAACTTTCCCCGGCATTTCCGCCGCCGCCGCCTTCCAAATAAGTGCGTGTCAACCATAAATCAAGTTCTTCATCGCCTGATTCAAACTGGCCGACTTGCAGCGGATACGAGTCACATTCGCAATCGCCGACCGCGACGAACAAAATTTGCGGATCTTTGATACCTTTTTGCATGATGGCTGACATCAACTTTGGTAACCCGTCTTTGACCAATTGATGTGGAATTGTTCGCATCGAAC
>JANOEF010000193.1:0-7222 GCA_031413075.1 Acidobacteriota bacterium
GCAAATTCATTCAACCTCGCGGGCGGCTTCGGGTGGAATCAGGTTTGCCAAAACTGCCGCAGAAGCCGAACAAATCGCCTCTCAAATGTTGGGTCAAGAAATCGCGGGAAATTTGTGCGAAGCCGTATTAATTGACGAAAAAGCCGAAATCGGGCGCGAATTTTATCTCGGATTCATTGTTGACACCACCTTAAAACGCCCAACCCTTTTATTTTCCGAATCGGGCGGAAGCGGTATCGAAGAACGTGCCGATTCGATGAAAAAATTGGTTTGTTCGATTCGCCAGGAGCCGACAATCGAGGAAATTACAAAATTTTGTGGAGAGCAACGAATCGCCGAAATACTCCAAAAACTTTATCGTGCGGCCAAAGTCACAGACGCCAGATCGGCGGAAATAAATCCGCTGGCACTATTAACAGATGGAAGTTTTGTCGCGCTTGATTGCCGAATTTCAGTTGACGATTACGCAGATTTTCGCCAAAAACATTTGGGCATCGAGATTGCGCGGGAACTCGGACATACCCCGACAAAACTTGAACGAATCGCCTGGGAAATTGAAAAAGATGACTTTCGCGGCACATTCTATTTTGTTGAAATACTTGAGGATAAAACAATCCGCAATCCAAATTCCGCAATCCGCATTGGTTTTCACGGTGCCGGCGGCGGCGGTTCGATGGCCTCTCTTGATGCGGCCCAACGCAACGGATTGCAACCTGTTTGTTATGTTGACACCAGCGGTAATCCACCCGGTTCGAAAGTTTATCGGGCGGCCAAAATTATTCTTTCGATGCCACCTATCCGCGGCTTTTTTCTATCGGGTTCGGGGGTCGCCAGTCAAGAACAATTCGGCTTGGCGCGAGCCGTTTTGAAAGCATTTTTGGAAGTTAAGCCTAACATTCCTGCGGTTTTACGGCTTGGCGGCAACGGCGAAGATATTGCACAAGAGTTGGTCAAACGTTATGCCAAATTTTTACCCGCTCCGATTGAAGCCTATCGCAAAAAAGATTCGGCAGATTTTTGTGCAGACCGCTTGCGCGAGTTGATAGTCTCAAATCTCAAGTCTCAGGTCTCAAGTCGGAATACAGAGACCTTAGATTTGGGACGGCAGACTTGGGACTATACATTTAAAACTAAAACGGGCTCAATTTCGTTTGATTACAACGAATTAGACGATTCATCAGCCGAAACAATTGTGGCTTCCTGTCCGCAGAAAATTTTGAAATTGGATGAAAACAATAAACCGATTTTAGCGATTGAACGCGAAGCAGCGGAACGCGGAAAATGTTCGGAATGTCTGGCCTGCGAGTTTGCAAGTCTGGATCTGGGTTTAAAGTCGGTCAAAATTGATTTTCCGATTGAAGGATTAGAAGGATGACAAAAATTTTTCGCAAAGGCGCCATCGGTGCCTTGATGGATGAATATGAGCGAGCAGTTTTGGAATTGCGAAATTTAGTCGAAAAAATCAGCGAAGATGATTATTTAAAAATCTTTGACGCTGAAACTAAAGACGAAGACTGTCGGTCAATCCAAACAATTATGTCGCACGTGGTTCGGGCTTGTTACGGCTACGCCAATTCGATTCGCGGAGTTTTTTCGATGGATGCGCAAATTTATGAACCGCGACAAATCGCAAAGAGCGGAATATTAGCAGAATTTGACAAAGCACTCAAATACACAGTCGAAACGCTCGAAGGCAGTTGGGAAATGTCAGCTGAAGAAATATTCTCGACTTTTATCAAGAGCAGTTATTCCATGAAAAATGGTCAGGTTGAGGATTTGGAGCAAAAACTGGAACACGCGATTGTTCACATTTTGCGGCATCGAAGGCAGGTTGAAAAGTTTTTGTTGAATAACAACGAATAAATCCAACATCCGAAATCCTGATAAGCAGGACAGCAAAAGTTTGACGACCTTTTGAAAATCAAGAAAAGTTTGCAAAGAGCTGATTAACTTGGGTTTTTGGGTTTTCTTCATTGTCCATTGTTAATTGTGCATTGGTGCTAATGTCTATTCTAATTGACCAACACAAAAAAGTTATCGTCCAAGGCATCACCGGGCGCGAAGGCTCGGCGCGGGCGAAATTGATGCTTGATTACGGCACCAAGATCGTTGGCGGCTGTACTCCGAATCGAGGCGGTCAGGAAATTCACGGTTTGCCGGTTTTCAATACGGTTCAAGAGACGATTGCAACTCTTGGTCAAATTGATGTGAGCGTCATTTTCGTTCCTGCGCCGCGAGTCAAATCTGCCGCGATTGAAGCTATTGAAGCCGGAATCCCCTTAGTTGCACTAATTGCAGATCGCGTTCCGTTATTCGACGTTTTAGAAATTTGCGAAGTCGCGGATGAACACGGCGCCAAGTTTGTCGGTCCCAACACGGTTGGCGTCATGTCGCCCGAAAAAGCAGTTCTGGGAATGATGGGCGGACGGGCTGAAACCGCCCAAGAGTGGTTTCATCAGGGACCGGTCGGAATTATGTCCCGCAGTGGCGGACTTTCGGCTTCGACCGGTTATTACCTCTGTCAAACAGGCATCGGAATTTCGACAATTTGCCATGTTGGGGGCGATTCGGTCATTGGATTGACCTTTCCCGAAGTTGCCCAAATGTTTGAAAATGATGCGGAAACCAAACTAATTGTGATGATTGGCGAAATCGGCGGTTCGCAAGAAGAACAGGTCGCGGATTTGGTGGCCGCAGGTAAAATCACCAAACCGATTGTCGCCTACATCGGCGGAAAAGCCGCCCAATCCGGCACCCGCTACTCGCATGCAGGCGCTATCATCGAGGGGGAACGCGGAACCTGGGCAGGGAAAGTTGAGAGATTAAATGAGGTTGGCGTCACAATCGTTGAACAATTTGGCGACATACCTGAAAAAGTAAAAGAAACTTTAGCCACCAATTAACACGAATTTTAACGAACTATTTTCGCGTTTTTAGCGTCTTTGGCAGGCAAAACAATCGGAGAAACTTATGAAAAAACTAATCCTAATTGTAACAATAATTTGTTTATTTGCAACATTTACGTTTTCACAAAAGAAAATGAAACGGACTCCCGACCAGCTTCGGCTGGAAGCGACCTATGCCCGTCCCGACGGGAAAGATTTTGTCTTTACGATTCGCGGTTCAGCATACGCGTTTATTCCGGGTGAACGTCCTTTCAAACTTTTCGGGTTGGACGGTTTTAATGTTCGCCGGCGGATTGAAACCCCTGAAAAAGACGGCTATTTTCTTGCCACACGCGAACTTGTCTTTTACACCGACCCGAAAACGGGTGACATTATTGACGAATGGGAGAGCCCGTGGACAAAAGAAAAGGCAGAGGTTTTCCACATCGCGAATGACCCGGTAAATGGCCGGACTCGAATCAAAGACGGCAAATATATTTCGGTGACAACGGACGGCAAGCGTGAATTCGGCGAATCTTCGACAGCTGAAGAACTCGGCGACTATCTGATTTGGCATACTGACGCTTTTCCGTTTTATCCCTTACCGAATTGGTCAAAAAACTATACCGCCGCTGAACTTTTCGATTTTTATGTGCCGAAAAAATACCTCTACAACAACGAGATCCCCAAAAATGTCTATGTCAGCTGGACACGCGTTGGCCCCTGGTTACCATGGATGAAAATGGATGGAAAACCGGGACTTATCGTTTATCACGCCCGGAGTGAAAGGCTCGAAAACTGGGACCTTTTATCCGAAAAAATTAAGGCCCGCACCAAAAAAGATTTTCCGATTTATATGACCGCTCCCGATAAGGTTGACCCTAATGGGAGAAACGAAACCTCGTGGACTTATTACAACCGGATCATCGAAGAGCGCCAGAAAAAGCAATAAGTTGTTTGCTTATTTTGCCGTTTTGACGTATTCTTAAACGAGTTAAACAATCCGTTTTCCAATTTGACGAATCTTAGTTCTTTAGAAGCGTTGGCGGTTTTTAATTAACCGTGGTGCGCTATTTCGTTTTCCCCCGGAATAAAAGGAAATCTTTATGAAAATTCTGCTTTATAGTCCTGATAACGGGATAACTCGTAATTTTATGCCGCATCTGTGGATGTTTTTGCTCCAATCCCTGACTCCGAAAGAACACGAAGTCATCCTGATTGACGGCAATGCGAAAGCCATGACCGAACACGAAATCGTTGACTTTTGCAAAAAAGAAAATATTGAGTTAGTCGGAATTGGAGCTATGACCCGAATGATCAAACGGGCTTATGTGGTCGCGGAAGCCCTCAGAAACGCCGGCATTAAAGTCGTCATGGGCGGTCCGCACGTGACAGAAGTTCCCGACGAACCGCTTGGCAAAGACGGCGGAAAGCGTTATGCAGATGCGATCGCGCTGGGCGAAGCAGATGACACCTGGCATTTAATTGTCGAGGACGCTGCGCGCGGCGAACTCAAAGAAGTTTATTCTCCGCAAACTGATCCGAAAGGCAACGACGTGAAGCCGAGTCTCCAGCAATATCCGCATATTCCATGGGAAACATTAGACCTCGACCAATTCAGTCTCGTTCCTTCGTTTCTGCGCAAAACATTGTCAAAATTCGGAGCCGGTTGGGGAACTTTTCATGTGGTTCCGATCGAAACCGGGCGTGGATGTCCATATGGCTGTGAATTTTGTACCGTCACCGGTTTTTTCGGGGACTCGATTCGTTTTCGCACCAATGAAAGTGTGGTCGAAGAACTGCTCCGGCTCAAGAATCGCTCCCGCCGCGAGAAAGGACAAATCGCCGTCTTTTTTATTGACGACAATTTAGCAATTAACAAAAAACGTCTGAAAGGCCTTTTGCGGGACATCATCGCCGCAGATGCTCAACTTCCCTGGGTCGCCCAAATCTCTTCTAATTTATTAGCCGACGAAGAATTGGTTGATTTAATCGCCGAGTCGGGCGGTAAATGGATATTTATCGGAATGGAGTCCATTGACCCGCTGAACATGGCTGATGTCAATAAAAACTTCTCCAAACCGGAAAATTATAAAGCCGTTTTAGATGGCTTGGCCCGGCGAAATATTTACGCGATCACTTCGTTTATTTTCGGGATGGATAACGACACCGTGGGTGTCGCCCAACGAACTCTCGACCAAATCGAAAGTTGGTCACCCGGATTGCCTGTCTTTGGACAATTAACTCCATTCCCGGCCACGCCGCTTTACGATCGTTTGGAGAAAGCCGGACGGCTCGAGCGTCCTAAACACTGGCTTGAGTTTGCTCCGTTTGTGATGGCTCACAACCCTCTAAAAATGACGATTGAAGAAGCCAAAGACGAAACTTTTCTGGCCTGGGATTCAAGCTATTCCCCCAAACGTAACGCGGAAGCCATTGAAAACATTAAAGATGCACCAATTGAATTCCGTATCGGACATCTGGTTGCCCGTTTGTTTTTCAGAGGAATTTACTTTCCTCAAATGCGTCGGCGTGATTGGTTAAAATTGCTGCTCCAAAATCGAAAAACTATTTTCAGTCTAACCCGTGAAGGATTCGGAACCTGGCGAGCTTTCAAAAAACGTCAAAAAGCCGAACGTATTGCTCAAGAGAAAATCGCCTAACCGGCGCTAAAATTTATTTTTATTCGAGGCATTGATTTTTTATCAATGCCTTTTTTATTTTCTCCAAATATGTTATAAAGACAATACAAATCTTAGTCTTGGAAATATCTGATGAAACAAGCTTTTCTATTAATTATTTTATATTTAGGAGTTGGCATTTGTTCAATGGCACAGGAAACTACGATTGGCGGCGTGGCTGAGGTCGGAATCGGCACCCGAGATGCCATGGCTTTAGTAAAATATTGGGAACGCTTTGGTTATCGGGTTGGAGCATCCGGCGAAATGAGCGAAAAAGAAGCCTTTACACTGTATGGGGTCAAATCTAAACTCACATCAATTCGCCTATTTCATCAAGACGCCGACCACGGTTTAATCCGTCTGATGCAATGGGAGAAGCCGGTCAATGAAGGACTCGCTATGTCGCCGATGAATGTTTTGGGCAATCGTTGGGGCGCGATGCTGACCGCAGATGTCTATAATTTACAAAACCATGCCGAAGAGGCAATCGCCCAAAAACGTTCGATTTTTATGGTCGAACCGCAACGGGCCGAAATTTACAAACTCGAAAAGCGCCCGATTCCTTTTCTTGAAAATTACGCCACAGTCCGTGAAATGTGTTTGATCCAGCCCGAAGCCCGTCAAATTTTGTTTCAACGATTCGGTTACACTCTGGTAAATTACGGCCGCATCAATGAACAATCGTTTTTCAAATCCAGTCAAATCACGCACTTTGGGATGGTGATTTATCGCAATCAGGAAAATATAGATTTTTACGGAAATGTTCTGGGCCTCCTCAAAGTCAAGGAAAATGCCGACTTCGACTCTGATTACAGCAATCCGTCTTCGAGGGCAATTTTCAGTTTGCTGCCGAATCAAAAATACGGCGCGACGGATTTTGATGACCCGCGCAGTTCAAAAAATCCGACCGAAGCACGTTCCGGGCGCTTGAAAATTATTTGGTTTTCGCCAGACTCGAAACTGGATAACAAATTTGCCTTTACCAACCCCGGCAGTCTCGGACTCTCGCTTTATACTTATCGCGTGAAAGGCATCGAAAGTTATTATGCCAAAGTTAAAAACAGCCCGGCCACTGGTGTTACTGAAATTCAGAAAAACGAATTTGGTGAAAAAAGCTTTTCGTTGATGGCACCTGACGGTTATTTTTGGACTATTTTGGAATAATTCTGTGGCAGGATTTTCTGATAAAACTATTTTGCGACTAAATTCGAATAAAATTCGACTCGGATTTTACGGTTTGAGCAAATTGACGCGGAAATAATTGACAACAATCCACTCGCATAACTCCGATTGACGGCATAATCAATTCCTGTCGATTGACTTCTCTCATATGAGGTAAATCGCTGATTAAGCTGTTTAGATTCATACGTTTACTCGGTTAGCAATTTCTCTATTTCTTCAATTTGTAACCCTGTCGCCTGAGCAATAGTTTCGTTATCTAAATTTAATTGAATTAGGTTTTTCGCTACTTCGATCTTGCCTTCAATCTTGCCTTCAATCTTGCCTTCAATCTTGCCTTCAATCTTGCCTTCAATCTTGCCTTCAATCTTTCCTTTCTCAACTCCAATCTCAATTCCTTTTTCAACCCCAATCTCAATTCCTTCATCTCGCGCCGTATCCAAAGAATTTTTCATATCCCGATAAACTTTGAGCGAT
>JANOEF010000194.1:0-8870 GCA_031413075.1 Acidobacteriota bacterium
CATCGAAATTCAATATCTGGGAGCTACCACCCGGCTTAAATTAAATGCGAATGGGTTGAATTTGGAAGCCCTGGTTTTGCGTCTGGTCGGATTGAATATCGGGGATGAATGTATGGTTGGACTGCCGCCCGATAGAATTCTGGTCTTAAAGGATTAAATGATTCAAATTAGTCGAAAAAAAATTTCTGATGCAGATCTCGAAGTGCAAACTGATCCGGTCTGCAAAATGCTGGTCCAGCCGCCAACAGCTGCTGCCCGTTTCGAATATTTAAGCAAAACCTACTATTTTTGCGCGGTCGGTTGCCACAACAAGTTTCGTCAAAATCCCGAATTATTTCTTCACCCGGAGGCAAAGCCGGTCGCGATGACCGAAGCCTCAAATGACATTTACACCTGTCCGATGGATCCGGAAATTGAACAGATCGGCCCCGGAATTTGCCCGAAATGCGGAATGGCTCTGGAGCCCAAAATCATTTCTTTAGAAAACAAACCCGATCCAGAATTTTTGGATATGAAACGTCGGTTTTTTATTTCTGCCGTTTTAACCATCCCCGTTTTTGTGTTGGCGATGGCAGAAATGCTGCCAAATTTTCATAATTTTGTCCCGCCCTCCATTTCGCTTTGGATTCAATTTTTACTGGCAACTCCGGTCGTTCTTTACTGCGGTTTGCCTTTTTTCGAACGCGCGCTCCTCTCAGTCAAAAACGCGAGCCCGAATATGTTCACTTTGATTGGGATCGGAACCGGAGCGGCTTACCTTTTCAGCGTCGCCGCCCTTTTTTTTCCGCAACTTTTTCCTGCTTCGCTGCATAATCCGCATACTCATTTGATCTCGGCTTATTTTGAATCGGCGGCCGTCATCGTTACTTTAGTTTTATTGGGACAAGTTTTAGAACTGCGCGCCCGCAGCCAAACCTCCTCCGCCATCAAGGAACTGTTGGGGCTCGCACCAAATAAGGCAACGGTCGTTTATATTGACGGGAGTGAAGCCGAAATTGCTGTAAAAGATGTTCAGATCGGAGCCACACTTCGCGTCAAAGCAAACGAAAAAATCCCGACTGACGGCGTCATTCTGGAAGGCGAAACCTTTATTGATGAATCAATGGTCACGGGCGAGTCAATGCCTGTTTCTAAAGCAATCGGCGCTCAAGTAATTGGCGGCACCATTAATGGAAACCGCACGTTTTTGATGAAGGCGGAAAAAGTCGGCAGAGAAACGCTGCTGGCTCAGATCGTTCAAATGGTCGGTGAGGCTCAAAGAAGCCGCGCCCCGATCCAGAAATTAGCCGATGCGGTCTCGGCCTATTTTGTCCCGGCGGTGGTAATTATTGCTATCATTGCTTTTATTATTTGGATATTGTTCGGCAGTCTGACCTATGCTCTTGTCGCCGCCGTTTCGGTTTTGATCATTGCCTGTCCGTGTGCCCTCGGGTTGGCGACTCCGATGTCAATTATGGTCGGCACCGGACACGGCGCCCGCAGTGGGGTCTTGGTTAAAAGAGCAGAATCGCTGGAAATTTTAGAAAAAATTACGACGGTGATCGTTGATAAAACAGGAACTTTGACCGAAGGCAAACCTCGTCTGCAAAGTATAATTACGGATGACGATTTACAAACTACGGAAACTGAAATTTTACAGGTTGCTGCCAGTTTAGAAAAATTGAGCGAACATCCGTTAGCTGAGGCTATCGTCAAAGCCGCCGGTGAACGAAATATAGAATTGAAAAAAGTTGAAAACTTTGAATCAGTGACCGGAGTCGGAGTTTCAGGAATTATTGACGGAAAAACAGTCAAAGTCCAAAAACCGCAGAGCAAAAAACCGGCTGTCTTAGATTTACAATCTCAAGGAAACACGGTCGTTGAAGTTTGGCAAAATGAAGAAATTATCGGTTATTTGGGAATTGCCGACCAGGTCAAAGCATCTGCCAAAGAGGCAATCAAAAAATTGCACCAACAAAATATTGAAGTCGTGATGATGACCGGGGACAATGCCAAAATAGCTGAAATTGTTGCCAAACAATTGAATATTGATAAGTTTTTTGCCGAAGTCTTGCCGGCCCAAAAAGCCGAAAAAGTGAAGGAATTACAATCAACCGGAAAAATTGTCGCTTTTGCCGGCGATGGCGTTAATGATGCCCCCGCGCTGGCGCAGGCGAATGTCGGAATTGCGATGGGAACCGGAACCGATGTAGCCATTGAAAGCGCAGATATAACACTGCTCAAAGGTGATTTGAACGGAATTTTGAAAGCCCGAAATCTATCCATTGCGACCATGCAAAATATTCGACAGAACCTGTTCTTTGCCTTTGTTTATAATTTTATCGGGGTTCCGATCGCGGCCGGCCTTTTGTTTCCGGTTTTTGGTATTTTGCTGTCGCCGATGATCGCTTCGTTGGCGATGACGTTGAGCTCGGTTTCGGTTATTACTAATGCTCTGAGACTGAGAAATTTGAAATTGTAATAATTTTTCAAGGCGGAGTCGGTGAGTTTTTTATGAAAAAAATAGCTTTAGCAATTCACGGCGGCGCGGGAACGATTCTCAAATCTGAAATGACGCCCGCGCTGGAAAACGAGTATCGAAACGGGTTGGAGAATGCCTTACAAAAAGGTTTTCAGATTTTGCAAAAAAAGGGTTCGGCTCTCGATGCGGTTGAGGCTTCGGTCTCCGAATTGGAAGATTTCCCTCTATTCAATGCCGGGAGAGGATCGGTTTTTACCCATGAGGGCAAAATCGAGATGGACGCGGCCATTATGGACGGCAAAAACTTGAAAGCCGGGGCTGTTGCTTTTGTCCAAAATGTCAAAAATCCAATCAATCTCGCTCGATTGGTGATGGACAGAACCGAACATTGCCTCCTCGCCGGCGAAGGGGCCAACGAATTTGCCAAAGAAATGAGGGTCAAATTTGAAACAGATGAGTATTTTTTTACCGAACATCGTTACCGCCAATTATTAAAGGCAATCGAAGCGGGACGAATCCAACTTGATCATACTTCAACGGTCGAGAGTCAAACCAATCCAAAATCCAAAATCCAAAACCCAAAATCGCTCGGCACGGTCGGAGCAGTTGCCTGTGATGCTCGGGGAAATCTGGCGGCCGCGACTTCAACGGGCGGGATGACCAATAAAAAATTTGGCCGTATCGGCGATACTCCGATTGTCGGAGCCGGAACCTATGCGGAGAACTCTACCTGCGCGGTGAGCTGCACCGGACACGGCGAGTATTTTATGCTCGGCCTAACGGCTTTTGATGTGGCAGCCCGCATGAAATATAAAGGATTGAGTTTAGAAAATGCGGCTCACGAAACAATCGAACGATTGACCGAAATCAATGGTGACGGCGGATTTATCGCGGTTGATGCGTTCGGAAATGTCGTTTTACCCTTTAATTGTGAAGGGATGTATCGTGGTTTTGGATTGGCAGACGGCGAATTGAAGATTGAGATATATGGATCATGATCAGCGAAGCAAGAATTAAACTTTTAGCACAATATTTTAGCTATCCGATTAAATATATTCGACATTTTGTTTCGCACGAACCTGCTCAAGATAAACAGTTCACCCGGGTTCGTTTTTTGATGCTCGGAGAAAAACTGAGAACTGACATTGGTTACGTTGAATATTGCCTGATCACCAGAAAAGGACGATTTATGCGCCTTCTCGACGAGGTGACATCGTCCGTTGATATCAGAGAAGCGGCCGATTATATTGATTCAGTCGAACCTGCGGACATTGAGCTTGAAATTATTTGGGACGAACAACTGACGACCAAACAATATTATTTAATCCGAGATTACTGTCCTCCTTTATATTGCGGAAACAAACAGTCTTAATTATATTTATTGATTTGGAATCTAATCAAAACTGTTGGTAAAATTAAGCGAAAATGATACTCTTTTTCGGGCCAGGAAGTATTTGTGATGCCAACAACTCTATCAAAAAACGGAACTTCAACTACAAAGTTATTGCAAGCAACTGCCAATTTGAGTTCGCTTGAATTGGATAGTTTTGTTACTCAAGCCATTATTTTACGGGCCAAAAGACATACCTCTAATGTTGCTCATAATGAAGCGGAACTACTCATCAAAATCAATCAAGGTCTTTCGCCTCGTCAACAGAGGCGTTTTGATGAATTGGCGGCAAAACTTGAAGCCCAAACGATGACGACAGAAGAAAACGAAGAGTTTTTGCGATTGACTCATCGAATTGAAAAACTGGATGCAAAAAGGATTGAGCATTTGGGAAAATTAGCAGAAATCAGAAAACAAACTCTGGATGAAGTAATGAAAGATTTAGGCATCAGATACCGCTAGAAATGTCTCAACGGAAACCTTCTGAAAAGTTAAAATCTCAGGTCAAAGAAAGAGCTAAAGGAATTTGCGAATACTGCAAAAGTCAAGCGGCTTTTTCTTCGCAACCTTTTGCAAATGAACATATTAAACCTTTTATTGAAGGTGGAAAAACTGTCCTCTCAAATCTCGCATTTGCTTGCCAAGGCTGCAACGGCCACAAGTTCACGCATACCAATGGACACGACCCCGTAACCCGCCAAGAAGTTCCGCTTTTTAATCCCCGAAAACACAAATGGAGCGACCATTTTACTTGGAATGATGATTTTACGCTGATAATTGGCACAACTCCGATTGGTCGCGCAACGGTTGAAACTCTGCAACTAAACCGCGAAGGCTGTCTCAATCTTCGGCGTGCATTATTTGCCTTTGGGAAACATCCGCCCAATGAGGATTGAGATTTGTTCTTTTTCAATCCCTCCGAGTTGATCAATTCCGCCACTCCGAAATTCAAACTGCTCACTTCAATCCTTTATTCTATTTCATCCCGATACTGTCTGACAATTGCAATATCTTTATCCACCGAATCAGCTAAAATTGCCACGAGTTCGCCTTTTTTCGCTTTCTTAAAGGCGTGATAAATAGCCTCTTTTGATTCAGTGACGATTTCAATCTGTGGATTCATTTGACTGGCTTTGATTCCCTTTTGTAAGAGTGCCAAAACCTCTTTTTCAGTCCGTCCACGAAGGTAATCGCCGCGCCGGATAATAATTTTGTCAAAGGTTTCGCCGGCTAGTTTGCCCATTTCCTGAATATCTTCGTCGCGTCGGTCGCCGACTCCGCTGAGGATTCCGGTTTTATGTTTGAAATTAAGTTTATTGATAAATTTCTGTAAGCCGGCAAAACCTGCTGGATTATGCGCAAAGTCCATCAGGACAGTAAAGTCCTTGATCTCAATAATATTAAGCCGTCCCGGAGTTTGAGCGAGCGATGGCGTGAAGGTCGTCAGTCCAACCCGAATATCTTCGAGCGATACTCCGTGAACAAAACACCCGAGAGTTGCCGCCAGGACATTTTGAATCATAAACTCGGCCCGTCCGCCAAAGGTCAAGGGAATATTTATTACCTTCTCGATCCGAACTTTCCATTTGCCTTTCAAAATTGTCACATAGCCATTTTCAAAGACGCAGGATACCCGTCCTCTTCTCATCTGTCGCTGAATATTGGGATGATTTTCGTCCATCGAAAAATAGACCAGATGCCCGTCAACCAGTTCTTTCATTTCATAGACGAGCGGGTCTTCGGCGTTCAAGACCGCATAGCCTTTTTTACCGACTGAACGCGGAACAACCGATTTTACCCGGGCCAGGTCTTCTAAGGTATTAACATCTTTCAAGCCCAAATGATCGGCGGCAATATTGGTAACAATCCCAATATCGCAATGATCAAAACCGAGTCCGGCCCGGATAATTCCGCCCCGGGCAGTTTCCAACACCGCCACTTCAACCGTCGGATCACGCAAAACCAACTGCGCCGAAACCGGTCCGGTATTGTCTCCGGTGACGATTTGATTGTTGCCGATATAGGTTCCGTCGGTGGTGGTAAAACCGACCGTTTTTCCGCAGTTTCGTAAAATATGAGCGATTAATCGGGTAGTTGTGGTTTTTCCATTAGTGCCGGTGATCGAAAAAATTGGAATCCGGGCCGGAGTTCCCGGAGGAAAGAGCATATCAACCACATGTTCGGCCACATTCCGTCCGATTCCTTCGCTCGGGGCGAGATGCATTCGGAATCCCGGGGCGACGTTGACTTCGATAATTCCGCCGCCGATTTCGTGTAACGGTTCCGCCACATTTGACGAAATAACATCAATCCCGGCCACATCCAGCCCAATAATTCGGGCGATTCTTTCAAACAAAAAGACGTTCTCGGGATGGACTTCATCGGTTCGGTCAATCGCTGTCCCGCCTGTCGAAATATTGGCCGTGGTTTTCAAATAAAGAATTTCGCCTTTCGCCAAAACTGTCTCAAGCGTGTAGTTCTTCGCCGCAATGAGCCTTTCGGTTTGTTGGTCAATCGAGATTTGGGTCAATACATTTTCGTGTCCATAGCCCCGGCGCGGATCCTGATTCGTTTTATCAATCAACTGCTGAATAGTTAATTTCCCATCTCCGACAACATTTGCCGGAACTCTTTCAGCCACCGCAATCAGACGATTATTGACCACCAGGGCGCGAAAATCATTACCGATAAGTTGTTTTTCGACAATCACCCAGCGGGAATATTCTTTGGCTTTGGCAAACGCGGTTCTGGCGTGTTCCAAATCTATAATACCAACGGTTGCTCCTTTCCCGTGATTACCGTCAAGCGGTTTAATTACAACAGGATAGCCGACGCGCTCAACCGTTCTTTCCAAATCGTCTTCGTCACGAATTTCGTAACCTTTTGGCACCGGCACCCCCATCTCGCCCAAAAGCTTTTTGGTCGCGGCTTTGTCCCCGGCAATATCCACCGAAATCATATTGGTTTTTGAAGTAACGGTCGCCTGGATTCGCTTTTGATGGACGCCATAACCGAGTTGGACCAGCGATTGTTGATTAAGCCGAATAAACGGGATGTCACGCGATTCGGCCTCTTCGACGATCGAACCCGTGGAAGGGCCAAAGCGCACATCTTCGCGAATTTCGCGCATTTCCTGAATCTCTTTGTCCAGTTCGGCTTTTAATTCATCAATCTTTTTACCTCCGGCCAGATCCAGAAAAAGGCGCACCCCGGCCCGAGCCGCATAGCGCCCGACCTCCTCTTCGTGATACCCGAAAACGACGTTATAAATTCCCTTTTCGCTCGTTTCGCGAGTCCGACCATAGCCCACATCCATTCCCGCCATTGTTTGCAGTTCAAGCGCAAAATGCTCAATAATATGCCCGGCCCAGGTGCCTTTTTTGACCCGTTTGAGAAAACCGCCTTCCTCACCATAACTGCAGCCATGCGACAAGAGCGTGGGCATCAGCTCGTTCATCCGGTTATAAAAACCTTTGATTTTATTGGACGGTTTCTCTTCGTATTCGCCGATGTCAAGCCGCATTATAATCAGCTTTTTCCAATAACCACTCCAATAATTGGGCCCGCGTAACGTTCTGATTTCTAAGATGTTCATAAATTGTTAATTGTTAATTGTTAATGGTCAATTGGATTGTTAGCCTAAGGGAACAATTAATAATTAACCATTTACAATTACTAATTTTATTCAATATCCGGCAATAAAAATTCATCCGGCGGAGGCAATGGATGACGGGCGAAAAAATCATAGCTCAAGCCGTCTTTCAAAATATGAATTTGCACCCCGCAAACTGAAAAAGGTTCGTGTTCTTTGACTTCGGCAATCTCGTTATAAGTTATTTGTGAGCCATCCACAATCGTCACGGTGCCTTCGCCAAAAACTTCTAAATGCCCTTCTTTGTTCAGGATAATAGCAGTATTTTCGTCAATCCCGATACCTAAATTTTGCGGATTATACGAAACGGCCGTAATCAGTCGGCTCAGTCTTCCGCGTTCCGAAAAATGTTGGTCAATGATGACATTCTTTAAAAACCCGAGTCCGGGCGAAAGCGTCACCGAATTTCGTTGGGGATGTGAGGTTGATTCTCCGCGCACAATCATCGAAGCCGACATTCCGGCCGCTCCGGCACTCGTTCCGGCCAACACAATACTGTCTTCACGCACCAATTTATCAATCTTTTGGGCAATTTTTGTCCCGCCTAAGATTGACGCGAGACGCATCTGATCGCCGCCGGAAATAAAGATTCCGGTAATATTTTCGAGTAAAGTTTCAACATCCGCCTCAATAACTTCCTGACGCGAAGTCGCTCGCAAAACTCTCGGATTGGCCACCCCGAGTTTGCGAAAGGCCTGAACATAGACATCCGCTGCAAATTCGGGGTAATCCGAAGAAACAGGAATGATTAAAATATTAGCCTTTTCATCGCCCGCCAGCGAAAGAAATTTGCGTAAAATTCGGCGCTCGTTATATTTATCCTCTGCTCCTCCAATGATAAGCAAATGTCCGCCGATAATTTCGCGGTGAATACGGTTTGGCATTTAAAAGTTTTGATTGTATTGAAATTAAGTTTGCTTTTATAAGGTATTGCAAAGCGCGGATTTGGTCAAGATTCCAACGTTGAAAGCGTTTAATTTCGTTTAATTCCCTCAAGTTTTTGAGCTGATTTTGAATCACAACCACAGTTATTTCCACAATTAGATTTGGTCGAAAAAGAATTTACTTTGGCTAATAAGATTTGACCGACATAAACGACGGCCCCGAAAAGTATGATTACCACAATTGTTGTTTGAAAATCCATGGTTAAAATTACGAATTACGAATTACGAATTACGAATTACGAATTACGAATTACGAATTACGAATTACAAATTACGAATTACAAATTACGAATTACGAATTACGAATTACCAATTACGAATTACGAATTACCAATTACCAATTACCAATTACCAATTACCAACTTGCCAACTCGTAATTGACAATTCGTAATTCGTGCTTGACTACCCAAAGCCTAAAAGTTT